>CAYGMS010000013.1:0-6267 GCA_964350905.1 uncultured Thiobacillus sp.
TCAGCGAGGGAAACAACAAAACCCCCTCCAACAAAGAGGGGGTTTTTTATTGCGCGCAAAACTTGGCAGCAACCATGAATCATGCAGCCATGTAAAATTTGGCCGGTGCATACTCGTCCTCACAAAGCGCTGTTCCCGATTCTGCGACGCCTGTCTGATGGTGTATTTCATTCCGGACAGGACTTGGCCCATGAATTCGATCTTTCCCGCGCCAGTATTTTCAATGTTCTGAATCAGGCTGAGGCAATGGGGCTGAATATCCATGCGGTGCGTGGACGGGGATACCGCGTGCCGGAAGCGATTGCGTGGCTGGATGAGACCGCTGTGCTCTCGCAGTTGGGGGATCTCGCTCCGTTTTACGCGGTGCGGATTCTCGATAGCGTGGATTCGACCAATAGCGCATTGATGGCCGCTGCCATGGCGGGTGCGCCAGATGGTACGGTGCTGTGTGCCGAGCACCAGGATGCGGGTAGAGGACGTCGTGGGCGTCAGTGGCACGCAGTGCTGGGTGGTAGTTTGACCTTCTCAGTCCTGTGGCGCTTCGACAGTGGCCTGCAGTCGCTGGCCGGCCTGAGTCTTGCCGTTGGCCTGGCGGTTGCACGAACAGTGAATCGCCATAGCCGTCATCCAGCACGTTTGAAGTGGCCGAATGACGTGCTGGTTGATTACCGCAAGCTGGCCGGCATTCTGGTCGAAGTGCAGGGCGACATGAATGGCTCGGCATTTGCAGTGGTTGGCATTGGTTTGAACGTCTGCCTGAACGAAGCGCAACGAGATGCGGTGGATCAGGCGGTAGTTGATCTCGCGGAAATGGGGGTTACCGTCGGCCGTAATCAATTGCTGGCAGACTGCTTGCGGGAATTGCACGGGGTTTTGAGCACCTTTCGCCAGCATGGATTTGCTGCCTTGCGTGCCGACTGGATGGCACTGGATGCCTTTACGGATCGGGCGGTGACGCTGCAGTTGCCGAATGCACAAGGGGTTCAGGGGATGGCGGCAGGCGTGGATGATTCCGGGGCTTTTTTGCTGCGTGGTGCGCATGCAGCACTGGTTGCGTACCACGGTGGCGAAATCAGTTTGCGTCTGGACATGCCGCAGAAATGAAGATGAGACGACTGCTTCTGGATGCGGGTAATACGCGGCTGAAATGGGCCGTGGTGGAGAATGACACGTGGCTTGAACAAGGTCATCTGGCGTATGCAGACCTCACCAGACTAGAGCAGGTCGTGTGTGCTGGTGATGCATGTTTCATCGCCAGCGTGGCAAAGCAAAACCATGCAGAGCAGATTGGCGCGCTGTTGGGTAGTGCGGGGGTGGTCCCCCGCTGGTTGAAAGCGGAAGCCCGGTTTCAGGATGTACAGAATACTTATGCGAACCCTCAACAATTGGGAGTGGATCGCTGGATGGGGCTGATCGCGGCACGCAAGCGGAGTCGGCATCCCACTTTGGTGATGTCGGTCGGCACGGCGATGACCGTGGACGCCTTGTCTGCGGAAGGCGTGTTTTTGGGGGGGGTGATTGTTCCCGGTTTTGAACTGATGCAGGCGTCACTTCGCCAGGGTACGGCGGGGATAGCGGAGGGGGCAGGTACCTGGCAGGCATTTCCGCGTTGCACCGCAGATGCGGTGCAGAGCGGCCTGGTGGCTGCGCTGTGCGGCGCGATACAGCAGCAGCACGCACGCTTGAGTGAGGTGGCTGGAATGCAGGCGCACTGCTTGATGACCGGAGGGGGGGCATCTGTATTGTTACCGCATTTGACGCTGTCGGTGGAGCAGGTGCCTGCGTTGGTATTGGAAGGGGTAGATATTGTGTCGAAAGAAAGCGAAGCAGGATGAAATGGATGACGTGGGTCTTGCTGGCGGCCAATATTGCGGTGGCAGGGTTTTTCCTGGGGCGGAGTTACTGGCCGCAATCCGGAATGGACCAGACTGCGCCGATGAATGTGGATCGTCTCAGCTTGCGCAGCCAGGCGGGTACGCCGTCGAATGAGATGCCGCCGCCTCGTGCGGCAGAGGCAAAAGCCCTGTGCGTGGAATGGCGCGGACTGAACAAGGATGAGTTTGCACTGGTCCGTGAACAACTCAAGGTGCTGGCGGGTGAACGGGTGATGTCGTTTACCGAGGTGCCGCTAAACATGCGGCACTGGGTGATTTTCCCGCCCCTGCCCAGCCCGGAGTCGGCAGCGGCCAAGCTGAATGAATTGATGGCTGCAGGTTTGAAGGATGCTTTTGTCGTGAAGGATGAGGCATGGCGCAATGCCATTTCGCTTGGCTTGTACGCGAACGCCGAATCTGCGCAGCGGCGGGTGAGTGAAGTGGAAGCGCTGGGTGTGCTGGGGACGCGTGTCGAACTGCAAGCACGCCAGGGAACAGACTATTACTTCGTTATCCGCAGCGAGGACCTGGATGCGCTGAAAAGCCTGAGCGGGATCAAGCAGGCCTATCCAAACAGCCAGCAGTCGCGCGTGGCCTGCCCGTCATAAGCTGCGTAGCAGGTATTCGGCGGCTATTCCGCCAAATATCGCCGCGCCGAACCAGGTATTGTGCAAAAAGGCGCGAAAGCATTGTTGCGGGTCGCGCCCCTGTATCAGTTTCAGGTGATAAACAGCGATCGCTGCTGCAATCAGCAGACCGGCGTAGTAAGCGATGCCCATTTCACGTTGCAGTCCAACCCAGGCGAGTAGCCCCAGTGTCGCGGCATAGCACACCGCGATGGCGGTGAGATCGTGCTTGCCGAAGGTGATGGCGGAGGTCTTGATGCCGATCTTGAGGTCGTCTTCGCGATCGACCATGGCGTATTGCGTATCGTAGGCGATGGCCCAGAAGGTATTGGCCAGCAGCAGCACCCAGGCTTCCAGCGGGACTTCGCCCCATAGCGCGGCGTAGCTCATGGGAATGCCAAATCCGAATGCAATGCCTAGATAGGCCTGAGGAATGGCAAAAAACCGTTTCGTAAAAGGGTAGCTGGCGGCCAGAAACAGCGCGACCACAGACAGCCCGATGACCAGATTGTTGAGCGGCAGGATGAGCAGGAACGCGAGCACTGAGAGCCCTGCCGCCAACAGCAGCGCTTCTTTCGGCGAGACCTTGCCGGTGGCCAGTGGGCGTTCGCGCGTGCGTGCAACATGCTTGTCGAAATCACGGTCGGCATAGTCGTTGATGACGCAGCCAGCCGAGCGCATCAGTACAACGCCCATGACGAATATCCACAGAATCAGCCAGTCCGGGCGCCCATGGCTGGCCAGCCACTGCGCCCACAGCGTGGGCCACAGCAGTAGCAGAATGCCGATCGGCTTGTCGAGCCGCATCAGTTTCTCGTAGTGGGTGAGGCGTTCGGTCAGGGTCATAGTGGCGTGATCGATGGCAGGAATACTTCGGTAACCAGGAGTGGACGCCCGGCCAGACAGAATACCGAGCGGCGCGCCCACAGGCAGCGTTCAGTCTGAGGCAGGTGACGATTGATGCGCCTGAACAAGGGGTGGCGCGGCGTGAGTTTGCGATAGGCCAGCGCCTGCCGCCGGATGCGCGGGTTGTTGAACAAGGCTTCGCCCAGAGGGCGGCTGCCCAGGCGGGTGATGCCATTCCAGGCACCGCGCAAACTCTTGCGGGTCAACACGCTATGCGCAAACACGACCACCTGGTCATCGCATTGCAGCGTGACATCGCGCACATAGGCAAGTTGGCGGCCTGACAAACCGAGCAATGCCGTTTCATCTGCGTTCGCGCGTGCCAAACCGGTGGCCAACGGGGTCACGCCAAAGCCGGTACAGCGTGCTTTCAGACGTCGCGTCAGCGATCCGCGGTCGCAAAGCCAGCGACGCAGTGAGCGGGGGAGGGCGGGCGGACGGGCAAGCCAGCCACGTTGAGTATCGGGCACCGGGTGTAGTCGCTGATGCGGAAAGACCGCATTATGCCAAAGCTGCCCCTGACTGCGCGTCGCAAGCCAAATTGTGAGACAGCGATGATTGTAAAGTCCCGTTGCGCGTTGCATTGAATCGGTAGTGTTTACACTGTGCGATGCTACGATGCCCCGTACAAACCTACCAGCAACAAGGAATCACTCCATGCGTCCGCATACATTGTCGACTCTCGCCCCCCTGCTGATAGCGAGCACCCTGCTTGGTGGCTGTTCGACAGGACAGATTATCGCCCGCGGGGCCGCGCCCCTGATTGACCATGGCGTGGCCGCCATGAACCGAGAAACCGATCTTGAACTGGCGCGTGCGAGCATGCCGGCCAATATCAAGATGATCGAGGCCCTGCTGCTGGCAGACCCGGACAACACTCCGTATCGCATTCAGGCTGCGATGGGCTTGTATGGCTATGCGATGAGCTTTGTGGAAGACAGCAATCCGGCGCGTGCGGCCAAACTGTATCGGCGTGCACTGGACCATGCGGAAATGGCGCTCGCCGCCACCGGTGTTGCTCCGGACGCCCTTAAAGGCAACGTGACCACGCTGGATCAGGCCTTGGTGAAACTCGATGCGCGTGCGGTGCCGGCCTTGTTCTGGACAGCTTCGGCTTGGGCCAAATGGATCGAGCTTCAGCTCGACGACCCGGAGCGGCTGTCCGAGTTGCCGCGCGTTGAAGCCCTGATGCGCCGGGCACTGGCGCTCGATGAAACCTATTATTACGGCAGCGCGCATGTGTTTTTTGGCGTGTATTACGGTGGCCGGGCCCCCATGTTTGGCGGGGACTTCACCCGCGCGGCACAGCATTTCGACCGCGCTGCCCAGATCGGTGAGAACAAGATGCTGTTGGTGGATATATATCGTGCAAAGTACCTGATGCGGCAAATGAATGATCGTGCAGCATTTCATGCGACATTGACCCGGGTTGTGAACGCGCCGGACCGTGAAAAATCCGATCCTGACCTCAACTTCGCCAATGCCCTGGCCAAACACAAGGCCGCTGCACTCTTGGCCCAAGAGGAGGAATTGTTTTGAACCTGAATCGCCCCCCCCTGCTGCAAGCCTTCCTTGCCGTATTGTGTTTGTGCGCAAGCGTGGCAACGCATGCAGCTGATACCTATGTCCTTAAATTCGCCACGCTCGCCCCGCAGGGGTCGACCTGGATGAAGGCCTTCGATGCCTGGGGCAAGGAACTGGCGACCCGAAGCCAGGGGCGGCTTACGGTCAAGTTCTACCCCGGCGGCATCTCGGGTGACGAACCCGACATGCTGCGCAAGATACGCTTCAACCAGTTACAGGGTGCGGCGCTGAGCGGCCATGGCATCGGTGAAATATTCTCGCCTGCGCGCATTCTGGAAACACCGTTTTTATTCCGCGATCATGCCGAGATCGACGCGGTGCGCGCCAAAATCCAGCCGGTGATCGACGCCGGATTCCGCAATAATCAGTACGAGCTGCTCGCCTGGATGGAAGTGGGCAACATCCATTTCTTTTCGACCAAACCGCTGGGAGATATGAACGAGCTTGCGCGCCGCCGCATCTGGCAATGGCAGGGTGACCGCTTCATCGATGCATTTTTCAACGCAAATGGCTGGTCGCCGGTGGCGCTGCCGATCACCGAGGTTTACACCGGTCTCTCAACCGGACTCGTCGATACGGTGGTGAGCACGCCGCTTGCCAGCATTGCACTGCAATGGGCAGGCAAGACGCCTTATATGAGCAGCCAGCCGATGGCGACGGGAATCGGGGCCGTGGTGGTGTCGAACAGGTTCTACGCGGGCCTGCCTGCCGATCTGCAGGCCCTGCTGAAAAACACCGGTGTGCCGCTATCGCAAAAACTGATTGCCGACACCCGGCGTGATGACCTGAAATCGCTTGCGGTGCTGGCCAAGACCACCCAGCCAATGGTGGGTTTTCAGACGATCGATCTCGCCGAGCAGATTGCGCTTTCCCGCAAAGCGGTTGGCTCGCTGGAGGCCAAGGGGTATCTGCTCGTCGACCTTGACCGGCAGGTCGAGGCCGAGCTCGCCCGTCATCGCAGCGGTAAAAAATAAGTTGGGCGTACTGCGTACCTGTCGCTGGCTCGAAAAGGCACTGACGCGCATTGAGCTGAGTGCGGCGCTGCTCGCCTTTGCCGCCATGCTGCTGCTGTCGGTGGCCGATATCATCGGGCGCAATCTGTTCCACGCGACCTTGCCCGGTGGCGACCTCATTCTGCGACAGATGGTGCTATGGGTTGCGCTGCCCGGTGCTGCCCTTGCCGTCGCCGCGCAACGTCATCTGCACCTCGATCCTGCCAACCTCGCGGCGCGTCCGCGCTGGCGGAAGTGGGCTGCGATTCCCTTCAATCTGGCCGC
>CAYGMS010000013.1:6367-18530 GCA_964350905.1 uncultured Thiobacillus sp.
GTGGCCATCCCGCTCTTCGTCCTGGCTGGGGCGACCCTGGGGCAGGGCGGTGCGCCACAGCGATTGGTGCGATTCTTCAATGCGCTGCTGGGCTGGATGCCGTCTGGGATTGCCTGGGTCGCAATCGCGACATGCATGGTGTTTACCGCATTTTCAGGCGCCTCCGGGGTCACCATCCTGGCGCTCGGCGGGTTGCTGTATCCGATGCTGAAGAACGAGCATTACCCCGAGAAATTCGCACTGGGGCTCATTACCTCGGGCGGGTCGATGGGCTTGCTGTTGCCGCCCAGTCTGGCCGTGCTGCTATACGGCGTGGTGGCACAGGTCAACATCGGCGATCTGTTTGTGGCGGGCCTGTTGCCCACCCTGATCCTGTTTTTCATGATCGGGGCGTACTCCTTGTTGCGTGGCGCACGGGGTGTGCAACGTCATCATTTCCAGTTGAATGAGCTTGCCGCCGCCGCGCGCGCAGGGTGGGCCGACCTTCTGCTGCCTGTGGGTGTAATCGGGGGACTGGCAGCAGGATGGTTGACCGTTGCCGAACTTGCCGCGTGCACGGCGCTGTATGCGCTTGTGCTCGAAACACTGGTTCACCGAACGATCAGCGTGAAGAGCCTGGTCTGGGTTGCCTACGAGGCTGCTACGCTGGTGGGCAGCCTGTTCATCATTCTGGGGCTGAGCCTGGGGCTGACCAATCTGCTGATCGACGCGCAGGTACCGATGCACCTGCTCGAGTGGGTGCAGACGCAGGTGTCCAGTCCGCTGGAATTTCTGATGTGGATGAATCTCACCCTGCTGGCGGTGGGGTGCATGATGGACATTTTCTCCGCCATCGTGATCGTCACGCCCTTGCTGTTGCCGCTGGCCATGCATTTCGGCATCCATCCGGTGCATCTGGGCATCGTCATCCTCGCCAATCTGGAAATCGGTTATCTCACCCCACCGGTGGGGATCAATCTGTATCTCGCCAGTCAGCGCTTCAAGCAACCGGTGCTCACCGTGTTTCGCGCCACGCTGCCTTTCCTGAGTATCCTGCTGGTCTGGTTGCTGTTGCTGACCTATATCCCGGCGCTGAGCCTGTGGCATTCAGGTGGCGGCTAGCGTCTGACGACTGCCGAGCCAGCGTTCGACGTGGCGTTCGGCGATGTCTGGATGCTTGGCCAAACAGCGTTGTGCCAGATTGCGCGCCCTTTCGAGCAGGGCGACATCGCGTTCGAGATCGGCAAAGCGCAGCATCGGCAGACCGCTCTGGCGACTGCCGAGCAACTCGCCGGGGCCGCGCAGCAGCAAATCCTGGCGTGCGATTTCAAAGCCGTCGGTCAATTCGAAAATCACCTTGAGCCGCGCCCGTGCCAGCTCGGATACGGGCGTCTGATACAGCAGCACGCATACCGATTCGCGGCTGCCGCGTCCCACCCGTCCGCGCAGTTGATGCAACTGCGCCAGCCCCATGCGCTCGGCGTGCTCGATCACCATCAGCGCCGCATTCGGTACATCGACACCAACCTCGATGACGGTGGTGGCGACCAGCAGGTCGATTTCATGGGCCTGAAATGCAGCCATCACCGCCTGTTTTTCATTCGACTTCAGTCGCCCGTGCACCAGGCCAATGCGTAACTCGGGGAGTTGCGCCACCAGCGCGGCATGGGTGTCCTGCGCGGTCTGCAACTGCAGCTTTTCGGATTCCTCGATCAGCGGGCAGACCCAGTAGGCCTGGCCGCCTGCCAGGCAGGCTTCGCGTATCCGTGCCACCACATCGTCGCGGCGCGCAGCGCTGACCAGTTTGGTCACGACCGGCGTGCGTCCCGGAGGCAGCGCGTCGATCACCGACACGTCGAGATCGGCAAAAAAGCTCATTGCCAGGGTGCGCGGAATGGGGGTTGCGCTCATCATCAGCTGATGCGGCTCGATGCCCTTTTGCATGAGCGCCAGCCGCTGGCCGACGCCAAAGCGGTGCTGTTCATCGACCACCGCCAGCCCCAGCCGGGCAAAACTGCCCGCTTCCTGAAACAGGGCATGGGTACCGAATGCGAGGTCGATTTCACCTGCTGCAATCGCCTGCCAGGCGGCGGTGCGCTCGGACTTTTTCTGGCTGCCGGATACCCAGGCGCAGCGCACGCCGAGTGCTGACAGGAGAGGCGCCAGCTTGCGGTAGTGCTGTTCGGCGAGAATTTCGGTGGGCGCCATGAATGCTGCCTGCAGTCCGTTTTCAATGGCTTGCATGCAGGCGAGCGCGGCCACCACGGTTTTGCCGCTGCCAACGTCACCCTGCAGCAGGCGGCGCATGGGGTGGGGTTGTTCCAGGTCCGTGCTGATTTCCTGCCAGGCGTGCGCTTGCGCAGCCGTCAATTCAAACGGCAGCGTTTGGGTGAAAGCGGTTGTGAGCTGCTGTTTGGCCGGCAGCGGCGTGGTGCGTTGACTGCGCCGCTGGCGGCGCGAAGTGGCGAGCGAGATCTGCTGCGCCAGTAATTCGTCGAACGCCAGTCGCTGCCAGGCCGGGTGGCGGTGCGATTCGAGTTCTGCCAGCGCACTGTCAAGCGGCGGTTGATGCAGCAGGCGAATGCTGCTTTCCAGCCCGGGTAAATCGAGTTCGGTCAGCCATTCGTCAGGCAGTGTATCGGTGATGGGCGCTTCCAATGCGCGTGTGATCAGTTTGCGCAACGTGGCCTGTCCGAGGCCTGCCGTGGTGGGGTACACCGGCGTGAGCTGAGTGGGCAGGGGGGTGGTGTCATCCGCCTTGCCAAAGCGCGGGTGCACCATTTCCAGCCCCAGAAAGCCGCCGCGTACGTCACCGTTGAAACGGAAGCTTTCGCCTGGCTGAAACAGCTTGAGATGACTGGGGTAAAAATTCAGGAAACGCAGGCCGAGTACGCCGCTGGCATCTTCCACCGTCACGCTCAGCATGCGGCGGGGGCGGTAGGTCACCTTGGCCTCGCGCACCACGGCCTGCACCTGCGCTGTTTGCCCTGGCAACAGGTCGCGAATCGGAGTGATGCGGGTTTCGTCTTCCCAGCGCAGTGGCAGGTGCAACACCAGGTCGGCGTCGCGGGTGAGGCCAAGCTTGGCGAGTTTGGCGGCAGTTGCCGGGCTGACCGGAAAGGAAAACGGCGAGGCCGCTTTCAACTTGTGAACTTAACCGATGACCATCACGGCATCAGCCTCGACCAGGGCGCCGCGTGGCAATGCCGATACGCCGACCGCAGCTCGTGCCGGATAGGGCTGGCTGAAATAGCCGGCCATGATTTCGTTGACTCGGGGGAAGTGGCCAAGGTCGGTCAGAAACACGTTCAGCTTGACCACATCACCGAGCGACCCGCCAGCCGCCACCGCCACCGCCGCCAGGTTCTTGAACACCTGGTGAATCTGCGCATCGATGCCTTCGACCATTTGCATGGAGGCAGGCTCCAGGCCGATCTGGCCGGACAGGTACACGGTGTGGTCAACCCGTACGGCCTGCGAGTAGGTGCCGATTGCGGCGGGTGCGTCGGTGGTCTGGATGATGCTTTTGTTCATGCTGAATGGGTCCTGTTGCGGGGGTGAATGTGCTTATTGGGTCGATGCGGCGCGGCCGTCTTTTCTGCCCTTGATGCGGAAAATTCGCACCACTTCGGGCAGCGTGCGCAGACCGCGCATCACGCGGGCAAGGTGCATGCGGTTTTCCACCTGCACGGTGAAGAACAGTACGGTGTAGGGGCTGCCATCCTCATCATCCATCGCGACATTGCCGATATTGGAGCCATGCTCGGCAATGGCGGCTGCCACCTTGGCCAGCACACCGCGCTGGTTGCCAACGACGACCTTGATCAACACGTCGAACATGCGTCCCGGTTCGGCTTCCCATTCGACGTCCAGCCATTTGTCCGGATCGGCGCCGAAGGTTCGAATCGATGCGCAATCATGAGTGTGAATGATGAGGCCGCGATCCTTGTGGATGAAGCCGAGAATGGGATCGCCGGGTATGGGGTGGCAGCATTGCGCCAGTTCGACCGCGATGCCCTCGGTACCACGGATGCTGATGGCGTGGGGATGGGCGGGCTCGCCAGTGTGTTCGCCCAGCACATGCAGCAACTGGTGTGCCACAACCAGCGGCAGTTTGCGCCCCAGTCCGATTCCGGCAAACAATTCCTGGCGGGTCTGCACGCCATATTCCTTGAGGACACGCTCCCAAACGGCTGGCTCAGGGCTGCTTGCTTCGGGGTTGAGGGCGGCAATGGCATTATTGAGCAGGCGCTCGCCGAGTGCGGCGGCTTCTTCCACGCCCGTGTTGCGCAGGTGGTTGCGAATATGCGAGCGTGCCTTGCCGGTGACGACGAAATTCAGCCAGGCCGCATTGGGGCTGGCATTCGAGGCGGTGATGATTTCGACGTGATCGCCATTGCGCAGTTGCGTACGCAGTGGCATCAGGTCGTAATTGATCTTGACCGCGATGCAGCGGTGACCGACGTCGGTGTGCACGGCAAAGGCAAAGTCCACGGCGGTGGCGCCGCGCGGCAACGCCATAATCTTGCCTCGCGGCGTGAACACATACACCTCGTCGGGAAACAGGTCGATCTTGATATGTTCCAGAAACTCGGTCGAGTCCCCATGGTCGGCCTGGATGTCGAGCAACGATTGCAGCCAGTGGTGGGTGCGTGCCTGCACGTCATTGAGCGCGTTGTCCGACGATTTGTACATCCAGTGCGAGGCCACGCCGGACTCAGCCAGACGGTTCATGTCGACCGTGCGGATCTGCACCTCGATCGGGGTGCCGTTGGGGCCGAACAGAATCGAATGCAGCGATTGATAACCGTTGGCCTTGGGGATGGCGATGTAGTCCTTGAATTTGCCGGGAATCGGCTTGTATAGGGCATGCATCGCGCCCAGTGCCAGATAGCAGGACGGCAGGTCGCGCACCACCACGCGGAAGCCGTAGATATCAAATACTTCGGAGAACGCCAGGTTCTTTTCCTGCATCTTGCGATAGATGCTGAACAGGTGTTTTTCACGGCCGGTGATGGTCGCCTCGATCTTGCAGTGCTCAAGCTTGTCCTGCAGGGCGATCTTGACCTTGTCGACCAGTTCGCGGCGGTTGCCGCGCGCTGCCTTGACGGCTTTTGCCAGCACTTGGTAGCGGTTGGGATAGCTGTAGTGAAAACCAAGGTCTTCCAGTTCCTGATAGACCGTGTGCAGACCGAGCCGGTTGGCAATCGGGGCATAAATCTCCAGCGTTTCCGTGGCGATGCGGCGGCGCTTTTCCGGCGGCATCGACTCCATGGTGTGCATGTTGTGCAGGCGGTCGGCCAGCTTGACCAGAATGACGCGCACATCCTGCGCCATGGCCAGCAGCATCTTGCGGAAGTTTTCGGCTTGCGCATGCTGCTCGGAGGCAAAGGCCAGCTTGTCGAGCTTGGAAACACCCTCGACCAGCAATGCCACAGCCTTGCCAAAGCGGGACTCGATCTCGGATGCCGTGGCCGGCGTGTCTTCCACCACGTCGTGCAGCAGTGCCGCGGACAGGGTTTGCGCATCGAGATGCCAGCCGGCCAGAATGCCGGCAACGGCTAGCGGATGAGAAATGTAGGGTTCGCCGCTTTTGCGGAACTGGCCTTCGTGAGCGCGGCGGCTGTACTCGTAGGCTTCTTCGAGGAGGCTGATTTCGTCCGGCGGCAGATAGGCCAGTGCCGGGCGCAGCGCCTCAAATGCGTGCTCCATCACCGGCGCGCCAATCTTGCGTGCCGGTAGAGGGTGGGGCGAGTGCTCAGGCGCGGCCTCGGTTGAGGATTTCACGGCCAACCTTGCCAGCGGCAATTTCGCGCAGTGCGGTGACGACGGGTTTATCCTTGGTGTCGACCATGGGCTGTGAACCTTGTGCCAGCTGGCGTGCGCGGTAGGTCACGGCAAGTGTCAATTCGAAGCGATTGGGGAACATGTCGATACAGTCATCAACGGTAATACGTGCCATAGGGATACTCCTGCTTCAGGCGGTGCGGTTTAGATGCGTCGGAACTCGTCGAACAACGCGGCGTGCCGGTTCAGCTGGCGTGCAGCTTCGAGGCGAACACTGCGAGTAATGGCGACCAGGTCCAGCAGGGCGTGGTCGAAATCGTCGTTGACCATTATATAGTCGAACGCCTCTGCGTGAGCGACGTCGTGGGCAGCGGCGGCAAGACGGCGCTCGATGACCTCGTCGCTGTCCTGGCCCCGGCCCTTGAGACGGGTCCGCAAGGCACTGAACGATGGCGGCAGAATGAAGATGGACGCGGATTGCGGAAAGTGGTCCTTGACCTGGTCCGCCCCCTGCCAGTCGATTTCAAGCAGGATGTCGTGCCCCGCGTTGAGATCGCGTGAAATGCTGCCTTTCGATGTCCCGTAATAATTGCCGTATACCTCGGCATGTTCGAGAAATTCGCCCTCGGCGAGCATCTGCTCGAAACGGTGGCGGTCGACAAAATGGTAGTCACGGCCGTCGACTTCGCCCGGGCGTGCGGCGCGTGTCGTGTAGGACACCGACAGCCGAATGGCCTGGTCATTTTTCAGCAATGCCTTGACCAAACTGGTCTTGCCGGCGCCCGAGGGGGCGCTGACGATGTAAAGCACGCCCTGGCTGGTGGATGAAGTCATGATTGTTCCTGATTTGGATTATTCGATATTTTGCACCTGTTCGCGCATCTGTTCGATCAATACCTTGAGTTCGAGCGAAACACGCGAGGTTTCCACCGCCACTGACTTGGCACCGAGGGTGTTGGCCTCGCGGTGCAGTTCCTGCATCAGGAAGTCGAGCCGTTTGCCGATGGCGTTGTTTTGGTCGAGCACGCGACGGACTTCGGAAAAATGGGCGGTCAGGCGGGAAATCTCTTCGTCGACATCGGCTTTCTGGGCCGCCAGCGCGATTTCCTGAGCCAGCCGCTCGTGCCCGGCGTCCCCCAGCGCGTCGCGCAGGCGCTCCGTCAGCTTGTCGCGCTGGGCTGCAATCAGGGCAGGCAGCAAGGGTTGCAATCCGGCCACCTGGGCTTCGGCAGCGCCGAGCCGGTCGAGAATGTGCTGTTTCAGCTTGGCGCCTTCGCGCTGGCGGCTCTCAACCAGTTCAGCCAGCGTGGTGCGAACGCCCGCCAATACCGCCTCGTTCAGGACATCGGGCGATAGGGCGGCTGTCTGCACCGCGCCAGGCCAGCGCAGGATCTCGTTGACGCTGAGGCGCGCGCTGTCGGGCAGCCGCTGCAGCACTTCGTCCTGCCAGTGCGCCAGGCGCTCAAGAATGGCTGGACTCAAGCCGTTATCCAACGAGTCGGCGGAAACCGGCAGCAGGCTGATCCGGCATTCCACCTTGCCGCGTGCGAGACGTTGATTGATCAACTCGCGCAATTGCGGTTCCAGGGGGCGAAGCTCGTCAGCCAGACGGAAATGCAGCTCGAGGTAACGCTGATTGACGCTGCGCAGGTCGATGTTGACGCTTGCATGGTCTAGGTTGAGGCTATGGGCGGAAAACCCGGTCATGCTTGTGGTCATGGGTGGTGTGGGAACGAATATAGATTAAGGTGCAAGCCGGTGCGGAGCCGGCATGGTTTTTTCCGGCTTGCCGGCTCAAAGAAAAGATAATAGACGTTCGACTATGGCGACTCAACCTAACCAGGCACTTCCCAACGGCTACCGACTGAACGAATACACCATCGTGCGCAAGATAGGCGGCGGCGGTTTCAGCATGGTGTACCTGGGGCGTGACGAGAACAACCAGTCCGTGGCGATCAAGGAGTATTTGCCGGGGCAACTGGTGTTGCGTACCGAAGGCTCGGTGATCGTGCAGGCGAATTCGACCGAAAACAACAACATCTTTCGCCATGGCATGAAGTGCTTTTTCGAGGAAGGCCGGGCGCTGGCGCGCATCGACCATCCCAACGTCATCCGTGTGACCAACTTCTTCCGTGCCAATGACACCGTCTACATGGTGATGCGCTTCGAGCGCGGCAAAACCCTGCAGCAGCACATTCAGGCCAACCGCGGCACCATCCGCGAAAGCTTCATCCGGCGGGTGTTTGCGCAGTTGCTGAACGGTCTGCGCGAGGTGCATACGCACAAGCTGCTGCATCTCGATATCAAGCCGTCGAACCTGTATATCCGCCTGGACGGCTCGCCGGTGCTGATCGATTTTGGCGCCGCCCGGCAGACCCTCACCCAGGAAGAGAGCAAGCTGCAGCCCATGTATACGCCGGGTTTTGCCGCGCCCGAGCAGTATCACAACCGTGAACGGCTGGGTCCGTGGTCCGATGTCTACAGCGTGGGGGCCAGCCTCTACGCCTGCCTGGCGGGCTATCCGCCGCAGTCGGCCGATGCGCGTTTGCTCAATGACAAGTTGGTACCGGCAACGACCAACTGGAAGGGGGCCTACTCCGACCAGTTGCTGGAAACCATCGATCAATGTCTCAAGCTCAACTACATGGAACGCCCACAAAGCGTCTTCAGTTTGCAGAAGGTGCTGATGGACCGCACCGCGATGGTGCCGCCCCGACCGTCATTTTTATCGAGTATCAAGCGCTCACTCAGCAAAGATTTGTTCTAAAGTATCGGTCATGAAATTCACCATCTATCAGGCGTCCCGCCAGGGCGGACGCAAAAACAATCAGGATCGGGTTGCTTACTCCTACAGTCGCGACGCGCTGCTGATGGTGGTGGCAGACGGGATGGGCGGCCACATGCACGGTGAAATTGCCGCGCAGATCGCGGTGCAGACGCTCACCGACCAGTTTCAGAAAGTGGCCAAGCCGCGGCTGGATGACCCGATGGCCTTCCTGTCGGACACGACTACGCGTGCCCATTTCGCCATCAATGACTACGCAGTTGAACAGGACCTGTTGGAAATTCCCCACACCACCTGCGTCGCTGCCGTGATCCAGGACAACACCGCGTACTGGGCGCATGTGGGTGATTCGCGCCTGTACCTGTTCAGCGACGGCAGCCTCATCGCACGCACCGAAGACCACACTGCGGTGGCCCAACTGGTGCGCGACGGCATCATCAGCGAAGAAGAAGCCGGACACCATCCGGAGCGCAACAAGGTATCCAACTGCCTGGGCGGCTATGTTTCGCCGCAGGTGGAATGCAATGCGCCGATTCCATTGCACGACGCCGACACCATGCTGCTGTGCACCGACGGCATCTGGGGCATGATCAATGCCCATGAATTGTCGGCCTTGCTGCACGCCTACACGCTGGATGACGCGGTGCGCCATTTGATGGACCACGCTGAATTTCGCGGCGGTGAGCATGGCGACAACCTCAGCCTCATTGCCATGACCTGGGGCGAGGCGCGCATGCCGAGCAAGGATTCCATTTCCACTCTGGCGTTGCCGGATGGTGGCGTCACCACGCAGATCAATGCAATGCGCTCGTTGCCCGGCACCCCGGTGGTGTCGGACGATGAAATCGAACGTGCGATTGCCGAAATCCAGCAGGCCATTCAGAAGATTTCCGCCAAGTAAGCTGCAACAAGACAGGGTTCCGGGTACGGGCAGCGCCCATGTCCGAAGCCGGCGCGGTAAAATCGCGCTTTCCATTTTTTGTCTGCAGCCATGTCCACCCTTACCCGCCCCAGTGGCCGCGCGCCCGACGCGCTGCGCACCCTGTCGTTTGCCCGTGGTTACACCAAGCACGCCGAAGGCTCGGTGCTCGTTGTCATGGGCGATACCCGTGTGTTGTGCACCGCCAGCGTGCTCGACAAGATTCCGCCGCACAAAAAAGGCAGCGGCGAAGGCTGGGTGACTGCCGAGTACGGCATGCTGCCGCGCTCCACCCATACCCGTTCTGACCGCGAAGCCGCCCGTGGCAAGCAGTCCGGCCGCACCCAGGAAATCCAGCGCCTGATTGGACGCTCGCTACGCGCCGTGGTCGATCTGAAAAAGCTCGGCGAGCGCACGCTGCATATCGATTGCGACGTGCTGCAGGCCGACGGCGGCACCCGCTGCGCCAGCATCTGCGGTGCCTATGTTGCGGTGGCCGATGCCATTGCCGGTTTGTTGCGCGAAGGCAAGCTGGCCGAAACTCCGCTTAACGACAGCATTGCTGCGGTCTCGGTTGGAGTGGTTCAGGGCCAGCCGGTGCTTGACCTGGATTACCTGGAAGACTTCGAGTGCGACACCGACATGAACGTGGTGATGACCGGCAGCGGTGGCATCGTCGAAATACAGGGCACGGCTGAAGGCGTGCCGTTTTCGCGCGCCACCCTGGACGCATTGGTCGATCTGGCGGCGGCCGGTATCGCGCAGATTGCCGCATCCCAACAGCAGGCCCTGGCATCATGAGCCAGCTTGTCATCGCCTCCGGCAATGCCGGCAAGTTGCGTGAAATCGCTCGCATCCTCGCGCCACTGGGGATTGAAGCGGTACCGCAATCGCAGTTCAATGTGCCCGACTGTCCCGAGCCCTACGTTACTTTTGTCGAAAACTGCCTGGCCAAGGCGCGTCATGCCAGCCTGCACAGCGGCCTGCCCGCGCTGGCTGACGATTCCGGGATCTGTGTCGAGGCGCTGGGCGGTGCGCCGGGCGTGCAGTCGGCGCGTTATGCTGGTGAACCCAAGTCCGATACCCGCAACAACGACAAGCTTATCGCCGCACTGGCCAACGAAACCAATCGCCGCGCGCACTACACCTGCGTCATGGTCTATGTGCGCCACCCCGACGATCCCGAGCCGGTGATCGCCGAAGGTCGCTGGTTCGGTGAAATCATCGATACGCCGCGCGGCGAAGGCGGCTTTGGCTACGATCCGTATTTCCTGGTGCCTGAATTTGGCAAGACCGGTGCCGAACTGGATGCTGACACCAAGAATTCGATCAGCCATCGCGGCCAGGCGCTGCGTATCCTGGTGGATCAGCTCAAACTGCTGAACCGGCTTGGCTGATTCCGTCGTACGTTTTATTGGCGGCGGCCTGACGGTCTCGCCGCCACTGTCGCTCTACATCCACCTGCCGTGGTGCGTAAAAAAATGCCCGTACTGCGATTTCAATTCGCACGCGACGCAGAGCATTCCGGAAGCCGCTTACATCGATGCCCTGTTGCTGGATCTGGAGCGCGCGCTGCCCGATATATGGGGCCGACGAATCCATACCGTGTTTTTTGGCGGCGGCACCCCCAGCCTGTTTTCGGCAGCAGGAATCGAGCGCATTCTGACCGGCGTGCGCACGCTCACGCAACTGGCGCCCAATGCGGAAATCACGCTGGAAGCCAACCCCGGCACGGTGGAAGCGGCCAGGTTTGCGGGCTTTCGCGAAGCCGGGGTGACGCGGGTGTCGCTCGGCATCCAGAGTTTCAATCCGCGCCACTTGCAGGCACTCGGGCGCATTCACGACGACACCGAGGCCCGCCGCGCGGCTGAACTGGCGGCCACGCATTTCGACACCTTCAATCTAGACCTGATGTTTGCCTTGCCGGGGCAAACGCTGGACGAGGCGCTGGCCGATATCGACACGGCATTGTCATTCAAGCCGCCGCATCTGTCGGCCTATCACCTCACGCTCGAACCCAACACGCCATTTGGCCACACCGCGCCGCCCAACCTGCCGGATGACGATGTCGCTGCGGACATGCACCAGGCCATCGAAATGCGGCTGGTCGAGGCGGGCATGCAGCATGTTGAAACCTCGGCCTATGCCCGCCCGCAACACGCCAGCCGGCACAATCTCAACTACTGGCAGTTTGGCGACTACCTCGGCATCGGCGCAGGCGCGCATTCCAAGCTCAGCTTTCACGACCGCATCCTGCGGCAGATGCGCACCAAGCATCCACAGCAATACATGGACGCGGTCGCGCAGGATACGCACATAGTCGACATCCGTACGCTCACGCGCAGCGACCTGCCGTTCGAGTTCATGATGAATGCGCTGCGCCTGAATGAAGGCGTGCCGTCGGCCTTGTTTGAAGAACGCACGGGCTTGCCATTGATCGTTTGTTCCGCAGCATTGGAACAGGCACGGGCAAAAGGATTGCTTGCGCGCGACGCGATGCAGCTTAAGCCCACTTTGCTTGGGCAGCGTTATCTGAACGATTTGCTGGAGTTGTTTTTGCCGTAGGCGGCCAAACACGCGCGATATCAGGGCGGGCTGACGGTGCGGAAACCCGCGTAGGGATCGCGCCGGTGCGGCTGATAAAAATTGCGGAAGCCCGCTCGCTTGAGCAGCGGGTGGGTAAACGGACCGCC
>CAYGMS010000014.1:0-18148 GCA_964350905.1 uncultured Thiobacillus sp.
GCCCACCGCCGTGCTGATGTAGCGGGAGATGTTCAGGTTGAAGTCGTTCTTCTCGATCTCCGCCACCGACACCCGCCGTGAGTAGCGCGTCTCTTCTTTACGGAATTGATAGGTATCGATGATCTTCTTGATGTCGTCCGGCCCGCCATTTTCTCCGTTGCGCAGGCGGTTCTGGCGTTTGCCTTTCACAAAGTGCTCGGCGGCGTTGATGAAGAGCACGTCGTCGGGCTTCTTGCACTTCTTGAGCACGAGAATGCAGACCGGGATGCCGGTGGAGTAGAAGAGGTTCGCGGGCAGGCCAATCACGGTATCGATGTGGCCGTCCTTGAGCAGTTTGGTGCGGATGCGTTCCTCGGCACCGCCACGGAAGAGCACGCCGTGGGGCAGGATGATCGCCATCACGCCTTCGTCTTTGAGGAAGTGAAAACCGTGCAGCAGAAAGGCGAAATCGGCTGCGGACTTGGGGGCGAGGCCGTGGCTTTTGAAGCGCACGTCGTCGGCCAGCGCGTCGGTGGGCTCCCAGCGGTAGCTGAAGGGCGGGTTGGCGACAATAGCGTCGAAGCCCGGCTTCTTCGCCGGGTTCTGCTCGCGCATCATGTCCCACTCGTTGAGCAGGGTGTCGCCGTGGAAGATCTCGAACTCCGTGTCCTTCACCCCGTGCAGCAGCATGTTCATGCGCGCAAGGTTGTAGGTGGTGATGTTCTTTTCCTGGCCGAAGATTTTGCCGATGGTGCCGCCGGCCTTGTTCACCTTCTTGCGCACGTTCAGCAGCAGCGAGCCGGAGCCGCAGGCGAAGTCCATCACCCTGTCCAGCCGCTTCTTCGTCCCGGTTTTCGGTTCCTGGCTGTCCAGCGTGACGATGGCGGAGAGGATGTCGGAAATCTGCTGCGGGGTGTAGAACTCGCCCGCCTTCTTGCCGGACCCGGCGGCAAACTGGCCGATCAGGTATTCATAGGCATCGCCCAGCGCGTCGATGTCCGTGGAGAACTCCGCCAACCCTTCGGCGATCTTCTGGATGATGGTGCAGAGCTTGGCATTCCGGTCCTCATACTTCTTGCCCAGCTTGGGGGAACTCAGGTCAATCTCGGAGAACAGGCCCTGGAAGGTGCTCTCAAAGGATTCTGTCTCGATGTATTTGAAGCCCGCTTGCAGCGTGTTGAGCAGGTCCGCGCTCTGGGTGCGGGCCAGGTTGGCGATGCTATTCCAGAGGTGTGCCGGCTGGATGACGTAATGCACTTTGCGCCGCATCTGCTTCTCGAACGCCGGGATGTCGTCCACGTTGTTGGCATACCAGAGCGCCAGCGGCACCTTGCGGGCGTCTGTGCCCACATCGGGGTAATCCCGCGCCAGCTCCTTCTTCGCCGCCGTCTCGTAGTTGTCGGAGAGATAGCGCAGGAAGAGGAAGGACAGCATGTAGTCGCGAAAGTCGTCCGCATCCATCGCCCCGCGCAGTTGGTCGGCGATGCTCCAGAGGGTGTTGCCCAGTTGTTTTTGGTTGGTCTCGGTCATGATGCTGGTGCCTTTGTGGGTGTTTTCATGGCCGTCTTCTTCGCGGCCTGTGCAGGAGGCTTGACGACCGGTGTTGCCGGAGCGGGAACCGTCGTGGCGGCGGTTGGCGCAGCCGTAAACAATGCAGGATTAAAAGGGTAGTCCTTCAGGAAGCCGTAAAGGATGGTGCGGAAATAGTCCCGCGTCTCGTCGCCCATCTCCTTCGGTTCATATAGCGAGTATTTGCCGTGGCTGAGGAGGTCGATGAACCGCTGGTGAAGGATGCCATCGGCATCGTTTGGGTCTTTCTTGATGCAGGCGGAGAAATGCCCGTATCCGTGAAAGACGGCAGTCTTTTCGAGCACCGACCTCAGCGTGTTGAAGTGGTGCGTGTAGATTTCGTCGCTCTGTGCGGCCTCATAAAGCTCCACCAGTGAGGCAACATGATGAAAGAAAGGCGTGTCGGTTCGTTGGCGATGCAGCTTGTAGCCGCCGGTGGCTCTATCCCGGTTAAGGCAGTATTGAGGGAACTCCCGCGTGTTTAGCAAGTTCTTGATCTCGTTGCTGAGCACATTGAAGAACAGGATGTGATGCGTGGAGATGACCGTCTTGAGCTGATTCGGCGTTTCACGGAATAGCTGCACCAGATGATTGGCGACCACGATGGCGTTGTGCTCGTCCAGCGATGAAATCGGGTCGTCGATGTAGATGTATTTCACCCAGTTGTAGGGTCCGGTGCCGTCGTCATCCATCGCCAGCCGGACGATGGCGAGGAAGAAGCACCAGATGAAGATATTCTCCTCGCCCCGCGAAATCTTGATGTTATCCACAGTGGAGGTGGTCCCACCGCTCACCACTTCACGCCAAAACCGGACAATTCTTCGCTCACCGATAGTCTTTCCCTCATCGTTCTTCAAAGGGATGGTATCCAGCTTGAAGTCGAAGTCCGCGTAGCGCTGCAACAGCGGGCGAATCCGATTGTCCATTTCAAGTTCCTCAAGGCCGGCGAAGAACTTGGAAGATGGATGGAGCATCAAATAGCGCTCGGTGTCGCCATCGAGATCGTTGTGCCAGGAGAAGAGGTCTTCGGTGAAGGCGTTGAAGTAAAGGGTGTCGGGCAGCCCAGCCTGCTTTCCAGTGTCTTTGAAGGCCCCCGACAAGCGCGTCTTTCCTGTGCCGTTGTAGGCATAGAGGAGAATGAACCTCTTGGATTCCAATTGGTCTTGGAAATCCACCGCCAAGGTGTTCAGATCTGCATAGGGCGTTGCGCTCATGCTTCAACCTCGTCCCGGAATGGGAAAAGCTGCTGCATCAGCCCTTTCTTGTGGGTCCTGAGGGCTTCGAGCTTTTGGGCTTCGGCGGTGATCAGGGCGTCGAGGCTGCTCAGGCACGAGGCGATACGTTGTTGTTCGGGCGGCTTCGGAACGTACAGTTCAAGCTTCCGCTGGGTTGTGATTGGAACCTGATTCCTTGTGGATTGGGACATCACCCGTGAATACTGCGCAACGAAATCAGGGCTGGATAATGCTGACTTTAGAAAGTCATTCGATAGGTGCGTGCTGTTGCACCTGAAATAGGTGGCAGTGGTGCTCAGAATGACGAATTCTTCTGACGTGTTCAATTTGGCAACCGGACCGACTGTAGCGTTGTGGGCGAATAAGATGTCACCGTCTTTAGCGACTCCCTTCTTAAACAGACGTGCGCGCTCTATCGGTAGGCGTTTGCATCTCGAAAACTCGACACTGCCATTCATGAAGTCATTCGCCGTGATATAGGGTATCCCTTCCTTGTTCTGGGAAAACTCTTCCGCCTTGGGGTATAGCTCTCCGTGGTTCCCATCAAGGTGACCGACAATAAACTGCCTATCGATCATCTCTTGAATACTCATTCGTGCCCACTCCCCGGCGTTTTGGAATTCGGGGAAGCGGAGGCGGGGTTGGGTTTCGCCTTCGCGGGGGAAAAGCTGCTGCATCAGCCCTTTTTTATGGGTCTTGAGCGCGTCCACTTTCCGCGCTTGCGCGGCCATCAGCTCGTCCACCGAACTAAGGCACTCGGCGATTTTTTGTTGTTCGGGATATGGAGGGACTGCAATCGGCAGACTCAGAAACGTTTTCTCGTTAAGCCGTTTTGAGCCAGTCCCCGTCATTTTCAACTCAAGCGGGCCATACACTGACTCGCTTGCGAAATGGTAATAGAGCCACAGTGGGCAGCATCGGCCCTTAAAGTCGAAACACGGGAGATCCTGTGATGTTTCAAAGCCATCTAAGTGGCTGGGAATGATTCCGAATGCACCTTTGTGGATGTTTTGTTTGCCGTAAATAAACTGCCCCGCTTTACGGCGGAAGTTGTTCGTGGATTCGGTTGATTCAGTTCCTCGGTGCTCTCGGTGTTCGACACCCTGCAAATGCAGCCTGACAGTAATGCGCCTTGAAGGATCATTTTGTAATGAAGGTGTCCTGGACTCATCAAGAAGGTCGCTGACTTCTTCAATGTCCCACTCCGCCGCCCCCCGAAACTCCGGAAACCGAAGCTTCGGCACCAGCGCGGACGTTGCCTCATCCTTCGTGGCGGTAGCTCTCGTCTTACTGCTCATAGGCGCTGAGTCCTGAGATGTCACGGCCACCGGCGCGTTTGGTGAGGAGGGGGTGGAGGTCTTCCATCAGGGCGAGTTCGGCCTGGGTGCGGGCTTTCCAGCCGAGGTCGAGCGGGGCCATGAGGTCGCTGAGCTGCTCGCCATCGAAGATCATGCGGTCGAGGATACCGTCCACGAAGGTTTGCAGTGAGTCGGTGGCAAGGCCATGCTTCGCGGCGATGGCGGCGAGTTCCTTGGCGTTCTTCTCGGCCTTGAAGCGGGTGTAGCCGTCGCGGATGGCGGTTTCGCTGAGGCCCTCGCCCGCCTTGAGCGTGCCGATGTACTCGGCGATGTCGTCGCGCTCGTTCATGAACTTGGCATCGGCGCTGATGAGGCCGATAAGTTCCTCGCGGGTCATCTTCGATTTGCCCGGGCCTTTTTCCGAGAACTTGGCGATGAGGCCCATGATGTAGTCGTAATCAATGACGGCGGAGGCGAAGAGGACGAACTCGAAGTCGAGCTGGTCCACGGGGTCGGTGGAGTCGCCTTTGTCGCCGCCCTTGCCCTGCTGGTCTCTGAGCTTTTTGGCCGTTTCCAGATACTGGCCTTTGAAGCCGCGCAGGTTTTCCTCGGGCAGCACCTGCTCGATGGTGGCTTTGTTTTCCCCGGTGAGGTCGGTGTATTGGTCAAGCTGGGTTTTGAGCCGCTGGACTTCCTTGAAGTGGGTGATGAAGGCGGCGCGGGCCTCGTCGCCCTTCAGATTGGCCACGGCGGAGGGCGTGCAGTCGAGGCCCTGGGACTTCATGAAGCCGTCGAGCCTCTGCACGGCGGTCTCCAGCTTCTTGATCACGACAGGCGCCTTGTCCACGAGCCAGATTTCCCGCGCCTGCTCGCCGGTTTTCTCCCCGGAGAAGAGGGCGATGGCTGCATCCACGGCGTCCTGCTGCTGGCGGAAGTCGAGGATGTTGCCGTAGGGCTTGGTGCCGTTGAGCACACGGTTGGTGCGGGAGAAGGCCTGGATCAAGCCGTGGTGCTTGAGGTTCTTGTCCACGTAGAGCGTGTTCAGGAACTTGGAATCGAAGCCGGTGAGCAGCATGTCCACGACGATGGTGATGTCGATCTTCTGCGCCGGGGGGTAGTCGGCATTGGGCCACTGCTGGTCTTTGATGCGCGTCTGCACGTCCTGGTAGTAGAGATCGAACTCGCTGAGGCGGTGATTGGTGCCGTAGCGGGTGTTGTAATCGGCGAGGATGGCTTCGAGCGCCTTCTTCTTCGCTTCTGGCTCGACCTTGTTGTCTTCCTGCTCTTGCGGTAGGTCTTCGGAGAGCTGTTCGATGTCCTTTTTGCTTTCGGGATTTTCCGCGAGTTGTGCAGGCGGAGAGAAGACACAAGCGATGTTCAGCGGTTTGAAGTCGGGATCGGCGGCCTGTTTGTCCGCCTGGATCGTCTTGAACAGCGCGTGGTATTCGATGGCGTCATTGATGGACGCGGTGGCCAGGATGGCATTGAAGCGACGTCCGCCGGTGGCGGCATCGTGCTTGGCGAGGATGGCGTCGATGACGGCCTTCTTGGCGATGGCCTCGCCGGGTTTCGGCGGGTTTTTGCCCTCGGGCTTGAAGTAATCGATGTGGAAGCGCAGGACGTTCCCGTCCTCGATGGCGTGGGTGATGGTGTAGGCGTGCAGCTTCTTCTGGAAGAGGTCTTCCGTGGTGCGCATGGAGGCCTGGGTGTCCTCGATCTTCTGCAAGGAGGCATTGGCCTCAAAGATGGGCGTACCGGTGAAGCCGAAGAGCTGCGCCTTGGGGAAGAACGCTTTGATGGCCTTGTGATTCTCGCCAAACTGCGAGCGGTGGCACTCGTCGAAGATGAAGACGATGCGGTGGTCCTTCAGGGCTACGAGCTGTTCCTTGTAGGTGGCTTGGCCGTTTTTGGTGCGCTGCTTGTTGCGCTTGCTGTTCTCGTCCAGCGCGAGGCCGAGCTTCTGGATGGTGGTGACGATCACCTTGTCCGCGTAGTCCTCTGAAAGCAGGCGGCGCACGAGGGCGGCGGTGTTGGTGTTTTCTTCGACGCAACGTTCCTGGAACTTGTTGAATTCCTCGCGGGTCTGGCGGTCGAGGTCTTTGCGGTCCACGACGAAGACGCACTTGTGGATGTGGTCGTTTTCCTTGAGCAGGGTGGAAGCCTTGAAGGAGGTGAGCGTCTTGCCGCTTCCGGTGGTGTGCCAGATGTAGCCGTTGCCGTTGTCGTCATCGATGCACTTCACAATGTGCTGCACGGCATAGACCTGATAGGGCCGCATGATCATGAGCTTTTGCTCCCCGGCGAGCAGCACCATGTAGCGGCTGATGGTCCGGCCGAGGTCGCACTTTTTCAGGAAACGCTCGGCGAAGGCGTCGAGGTGGGTGATCTTGCTGTTGTCCTCGTCCGCGAACTCATAGACGGGCAGGAAGCGCTCGTCGGCGTTGAAAGCGAAGTGGCGGGCGTTGTTGTTGGCGAAGTAGTAGGTGCGATCGCGGTTGCTGACGATGAAGAGCTGCATGAAGCAGAGCAGCGTCTTGGTGTAGCCGTTGCCGGGGTCGTGCTTGTATTCGACGATCTGCTCCATGGCCCGGCGCGGGCTGATACCGAGCGTCTTCAACTCGATCTGCACACAGGGCACACCGTTGATGAGCAGGAGGACATCGTAGCGGTGGTGGCTGTTGTCCGTGTTGATGCGGAGCTGGTTGACGACCTCGAACGTGTTCTTGCACCAGTCCTTGATGTTAACCAGTGTGTAGTTCAGCGGCGTGCCGTCGTCCCGGGTGAAGGCATTGATGCTGCGCAGGGTCTTGGCAGCGGTGAAGACATCTGGGGTGACGATTTCATCCAACAGCCTGGCGAACTCGGCTTCGGTCAGCTTGACCCGGTTGAGGGCTTCGAACCTTTCCCGGAAGTTCTTCTCCAGTGCGGCGCGGTCGCGGATGTCGTCGCGATATTCGTACTTGAGGCTTTGGAGTTTGCCGATGAAACCGTATTCGATGTTGTCCTCCCGGACGACGAAACTCGGGGTATCAGAGGGTCGACTGTAGGTGTCTTTTGAATTAGGCATGACTAGCAATGGAAAGATGTCATTGGATTCGTGCTGCGCGACAAAACCCTACCACCATGGGTTTCGACGCGCTGAGGGTGACGCCCTCTTTCTTGGCTTCGATCACTCCGGCGGCCTTGCCGTCCACATATTGCAGATAGTCGGCAAAGCCATGACCGGATTTAAGCGGGAATTCGCGGATGGCGAGACCACGTGCGGCATGGATGTTGGCAGCGGACGCGTCACAGACGTGCCAGCCTGCCGCTTCCAGCAGCACATCAATATTCCCCCTCGCTTGTTGTTCGGGCTGTGGTGCCAAAACGCCCCCTTTTTTGTTATGTGCCGAATCTTCGCACAACCGGGCGGGCTGTTGTATGTGGCTTGGGTAAATGGCTAGCCCAAATGTATAGCCGGATTGAATTCCACCGACCCAATTATCAAATCTCAAACTCCTTGCTACACCTAGCTTTGAGCAAATTCTAGCGGAGCTGCACAGCTGATATTTCCCGAAAATATATGGGCATTCTCACCCAGTTAATAATTGACATACTGGTTTATGCTATTATTGTAACACGTTGTTTTGGTTGATTTTTCTAAGTAACATCCCTTCTCAAGGGCCACTTTGGCTTGTGGTTTTGAAGGAGGTTTTGGATGTTACAAGTCAGAAATTGCTGGAGTGTTTGCCTCAATGAGGAACAGTGCTGGGGCCTGAGTGGGCTCATCAAGCACCCGGCTAGCTCTGCTCGGAGCCAGTTATGGCCCGCAAGCTAAAGAGTCCAACCCGGACAATCTCCAACCGGGGGGAGCTTCCCAAATTTATCGGGCAGTTTCCGTGCGTCAAAACCGAATCCTATTACCTGGTTTTCGATTCGCTGGCCGCCCTGCTGTGTGGCATCTATCTTGAATGGCGCCAAGACGTGGTCAGTATCGAATTTGAACCACATCAACGCCAATTCGATGCGACGGCGGAACTAGCAGAACTGACGTGTTTCCCTGACTACGAAGTCATCCTTGATACGGGTGAGATCGAGCTTGACGAAGCTAAGTACGACGAGAAACTCCTGAGTGAGGAAGATCGCACCAAGCTCAAATTGACCGCAGCCCACTGCAAAGCATCAGGCATCCCTTATCACGTCGTGTTTCGGAAAGACCTGGAAAAAGACGGGCGTATCCAAACTATTCAGCTGCTTCGCAAGTATGGCCAGTTGCCCTACCTCCCCCATGTCGTTGCAAAGGCCGAATCTCTCTTGTCCAAGTTCGAAGTTGCACCGCTTGAAACTTGGCGCGAGCGTGCAAGGCATGCAGGAATATCGACCGGGCTTTTGTATCACCTCCTCTACCACCAGCGTTTACCACTGACATACCGTTCCCTTATTCAGATGGAGCTTCTGCCATGTCGCGTCTAATTTGCATGGAGCTTCAATCAGGCCGTGTCATCGCAATTCAGGGCGTCCGTCACTACATTGCTTTTGTTGAGCCAGGCGGGCCCATGCTCACGCTCAAGCCCGAGAGCGGTGATAACAAGGCTATCAAGCTGTCGCGCGGCGAGCTGGCCGCGTTGCTGGTTATCGAGGAGGCGGAATTTGTCGACGAACTCGAAGATCCTGAGGCCGACTCGGTACGGGAAGTCACCAATCTTTCATTCATGCCCCTGCTGCGCATCATGGATTGGCACGGCAAGGTGTTCATGCTGCGTCGAATGATGAGGATGGCAGGAAGATCTCCCAAGTCACCGGTTTTTCGAAAGGCGTTTGAAGTTGCTGAAGCTGACTTGAACGAATGGCGGATCGCAGTTGGAATCGGGGGGATCAAAACCTGGTCGTGGTGGACTATTTATCACGACCTGCAGCGCTGGCGATCTCTCAAATACTCAATGGCAGCCATCCAGCGAAAAGGTGTCGAATACTGTCCCTGGAAGCAGCAGAACGGGTTCTACGAGGAGGCTCGAACAATAGTCGAAGAAATCGCCCGGGAAAACCCGAGTTTCAGTGTGGCGAAGATTCATCAAGAAACCAATAAGAAGCTGAGCCTGTTGGCCGAACAGAAAGAAGAATCAGGTCATGGCTGAGACAAAACCTCACGAGGTCTCCGGTGAGTTTGTCAGGACATGTCTTAAGGGCGTGAACAAGTTCGACCACACGGCGCGACTCCTGGGAAAGCTATATGCCATACAGTCGGAACGTGAAATCGGCAGGCTGCATACGCACTATCCAGGCCAGCGTACCGAGTTGGATTACACGAAGTACGGGATTTGGCTATTCCCTACCGACCGCTGGAACGAGCCCGTTTTCTACAATACGGGCATAGGCATTGACCACATGTCGCGGGTGATCAAGGGGTGCACCATCACGATTGATCCTTCCGCCCGGGATGCTGTGCGGTTGTACCGGAATTGTGTGCTACCGAAGTCCTTGTGGCTTCCGGAATCCATGCGTCACCACACACACAATTGGGACGTATTCGGTATCGAGGACATTGTGGCCATCGACAACGCAACAGACCTGACTGCGAATGCCGCCATGCTGATGTTCATGATTGTTGGCGCGATCCTGCTGCGCATGCCGCCCGCCCGCGGAGAGCTGCGCACTGAAACTGCTGACGGATGCGTGGCTGCCACGAGAACTTGCCGAAGCCCTGTGCTCGACTCAACCCGTTCCTCGTGAAATATCAGGAGCAGAACTTTTCCGCGGGCAGCCGCCCTCGCTGCGAACCCCTGAAGAAATGCTGTTATTCCTCGCCACTGACTGGAAAACGGTTCAGGGACTCATCGCACGAAAGATTCTGGGCGAACCAATCGACAGCGATTTGGGGTACGACATTGATGAACTACTCGCCGCACAACAATTTCTCCACACGGGCGCGCTCACACTTTCAGAGCTGGCTATTGTTGTTGGGGTGCCCCTGGACTGGGAGGATCTTGTTCATTCCAGCCTAATTCGGCCATGGAACCCGAAAAACCCGTCAGACATGCGGGTAGCTGTTGATGACATCTTGCTGATTCAACAGAGACTTACGGAGAATTGGTCTGCCAATGGCCGGCCGGCCAGGGCAATCAAGCTGAGAGACACTGCAATGCGGACCGAGCGCCCTTTCCAGACTGTATCGGAGGCCGTCATGCTCGCTTCACGAGGAGAACTGGGCCCCTACGGTTGGGCTCCCCCGTACGATTGGGGAAGCCTCATGTTCACCGAGGATGAGGGAACGCGCTTGCAGCCAGGTGAATCGCCCCCAGTTTACTAGAGACCTTTGAACCGCACGTCTGTGCGTCCGCTTTGGCCGAGAACCGGGCGCCGGTGCAACCACCATTACTAACCACGCGTTGTCGCAGGGGCTCTGGTTGGTGTTGTTACGCGTAAGCACCTAGTTAATCTCAGCGCCGTCGAGCGTCGTTCTTTGGCCCGCGAGCAGGTCTACAATTAACCTAAGCTCAGCCCCCGTCCCAGCTAACCCCCAAGGAGCCGCACATGAGAGCATTTCTGATCGAGGTGGTCGCCGCTATCAAGGAGGGGCCTCAGTTGTTCTTTGCGCCGGTCGTAGCCGCTGCAACAGAGGCCAGGATGGCCGGGCATGCTCGCGAGGCGGTGCTAAGCGAAGGCGGCTGGCTCACGGCCGCGCAGATAGCCGAGTGCGCCGGATTCAGCTCGTCCGACGAGCCCGACAAGTGGAAAAATGACGGTCTGATTTTTACGATCCACCACGACAACGTGGATTACTTTCCAAGTTACGGCCTGGCCCCGACCACTTTCCAGCCAATCAAGGCGCTAGCTTCTGTACTCGCAGTGTTCCAGGGGGAAAAAGATGGGTGGGGGCTGGCTTATTGGTTCGCGTCGGCCAACAGCTTTCTGGGAGGCCGCCGGCCGCAGGACCTGCTTCTGACGGCGCTCGACCAAGTGATCGCCGCAGCGGAAGACGAGATGGTCGGCGTCGCCCATGGCTAAAGACCTCCAACCGACGTAGCGTCGAGAAGGAACGGCAGGAGGCAGTTGATGGCCGGCCCGCCACATCCGCAGGAACGGCTCTTGGGTGCCTCGGCTAATAGAAAAACCCGGGCACACCGAGGTAACGGCCGAGTCCGCGTTGGTTAAGCCAGGCGCAGATATGCAGCAGAAGATGCCTGTCTGGCTCTGACTCACGTTGGCCAACGACCCGGTACACGGAGTTTTCAGTCTCAACAAGGCCAGCACGGGTATCGATCCCCTTCACCGTAGATGTTATCCAACACTGCCCGGTTTCGTTCACACTGCCCAGTAGCTTGGGTAGTGACGTCGACGCTCCTCCGGTTGTCACATGGATCATCAAGATATTCCAGCCTTTTAGTGTATGGTGAATCTTCCCGGTAGCTCCGCTTGAGAGGTCGCGCTCTAGCGCGTGGCGCTCTTCGTCGGTTGCCAAGGCCAGCCTACATTTGTCCCGATTGGCCCTAACAATGTCGTCCAGGTTCTTGGGGATCAGGTCATTGATGTGCGTTGGCTTGCTGTTTTGAGCCATTTTCTTCCCCTCGTGACAAAAAGGGTCAGAATTACCCAAAACCACCTTTATTAATATGTTTTGAATTTAGCAACAGTATAAGGTTGGCCTGAAGGCACGGCCCCAAGCCCCCGGCAGCCGTGGCCGCTGGCCCCATACTTCTCGTGAATGAACTTACCGCCTCTGGCCAAAACCGCGGCCGCAAGCATTTGATCTGAATTCCCGCACCGATTAGTTTCCCACGCCTGATTTCTGTAACATAATTCAGAAATGAGTGAACCTATCAAGTCCAACTGTGGCGGCCCCCGTCCCGGAGCTGGTCGCCCCAAAGGCGAACCTACCAAAGTCATTCGCCTGCCGGTACGCCTCGCCTCCGCAGTTCAGGCGCTTGTTGAAGCTCCGCCCGGTACGCGAATTCCCAATCCTGATGCTGCACGACTGACCCTGCCCATGTTCGGCCACAAGGTGCGCGCGGGCTTTCCGTCACCAGCTGATGATTACGTTGAGGCCTTTCTCGACCTCAACGAACATCTGATCGAGCACAAAGATGCGACCTTCTTCGTCCAGGCGACTGGCGACTCGATGACGGGTGCGGGCATCCAGGAAGGCAATCTGCTGGTGGTCGATCGTGCGCTTGAAGCTCGCCATGGCGACATCGTCATTGCCGTGATCGATGGCGATCTGACGGTGAAGCGACTGGAAAAGCGTCGGGGTAAGATCCGACTGATGGCCGAGAACCCCGCCTATGCCCCCATCGAGTTCACGGAAGGCCAGGAACTCACCATCTGGGGCGTCGTCACCAGTGTCATCCAACGGATCAAGCGATGACCTTCGCCCTGGTTGATGGCAACAACTTCTACGTCTCTTGCGAGCGGGTGTTCAACCCCAAGCTCGAAGGCGTACCCGTTGTTGTGCTCTCCAACAATGACGGCTGCGTGGTCGCCCGCAGTGGCGAGGTCAAGGCGCTGGGCGTCAAAATGGGTGTGCCGTGGTTCCAGCTGAAAGACATGGCTACCCGGCACGGCATTCTGGCGCTGTCGAGCAACTACACGCTGTATGCCGACATGAGCAACCGCATGATGGGTGTGATCTCACGCTTCTCGCCGGATCAGGAAATCTACAGCATCGACGAATGCTTTCTTGGCCTGGACGGCTTCCCGGCTGACGGGCTGGCTGACATGGGGCAGCGTATCCGCCAGCAGGTGCGGCAGTGGGTAGGCATTCCGGTGTGCGTCGGCATCGCCCCGACCAAGACGCTCGCCAAGCTCGCCAACCATTGCGCCAAGAAAAACCTGGCTGGGGCTGATAGCGTGTGTGACTTTGGTGCAATCCCGCCCGGCGACATGACCGCCCTGCTCGACTGCATCGAAGTCGGCGAGGTCTGGGGCGTTGGCTGCCGCCTATCCGAACAACTGACCGCGATGGGTATCACCACGGTGCGGGCGCTACGCGATGCCGACACTGCCCTGATCCGACGTGAATTCTCGGTAGTGTTGGAGCGCACGGTGCAGGAACTGCGCGGCGTGTCGTGCTTGGCGCTGGAGGAAGTGGCACCCAACAAGCAGCAGATCATGGCGTCGCGCTCGTTTGGCGAGTACGTCTACGCATTGACCGATCTGGAGGAAGCCGTCTCGACCTACATTGCCCGTGCGGCCGAGAAGCTGCGACGTCAGCACTCACTGGCCAATGCCGTGCAGGTTTACATCCGCACCAACCCCTTCAGCGAAAAGCAGCCGCAGTACCAGCGCGGCATCACCGTTCCGCTGACACAGGCGACCAGCGACACCATGCGTCTGACTCGTGCGGTGTTGTGGGGCTTGAAGCGCATCTACCGCCCAGGCTTCGCTTATCAGAAGGCTGGCGTGATGCTGATGGACTTGCATGGTGAAGACCAGGCGCAGGGAATCCTGTTTGCTGTCTCCGCTCCGGCGCGCCCGCTGTTGATGGACGTGATCGACCGCGCAAATGCACGTTGGGGGCGCGGCACGCTCAAGCTGGCAGCCGAGGGCGTCAGGAAGCCGTGGCAGATGAAGCGCGATCGCGTGTCGCCAGCCTACACTACCCGTTGGGATGAACTGCCGAGGGTGAACTGACATGTGCGGACGCTTCGCTTTGAAAAACCCGAAGGCACTCAAAGCGGCATTCGACCTGAAGGAAATGCCTGACCTGCCGCCACGCTACAACATCGCGCCATCGCAGGACATCGCCATCATCCGCGCCGACGATAACGGCCGGCATCTGTCGCTGGCGCACTGGGGGCTGATACCGTCGTGGGCGAAGGAATCAGACAAGAGCTACTCGACGATCAACGCGCGTGCCGAGACAGTAGACACCAAGCCCACATTCCGCGTTCCGTTCAAACGTCATCGCTGCATCATCCCTACTGACGGCTTCTACGAGTGGCACGAGGAAGACGGTATCAAGATTCCCCACCATATCGGCTTAAAGGATGGCTCACCGTTCGCTCTGGCAGGGCTGTGGGACGTGTGGAAAGGGCCGCAGGGTGACGTGACCAGTTGCACCATAATCGTCACCGGAGCAAATCAGTTCATGACGCCACTGCACGACCGGATGCCGGTAATTCTCGGCCCCATGAACTTTGAGCGCTGGCTCGACCCGGACAATCAGGACATAGCCAACCTTAAAACCCTGCTTGTTCCCGCGCCCGAGGATTGGCTGACCGAGTGGGAGGTAAGTCGTGGGCTGAATAATCCACGGCATGAAGGGCCAGATTGCGCTGTACCAATAGCCAGAATTTGACTCTCTGATGCGCGAATTTGGCCAAATCCAACGATCAGTGCAAGCACAACATCCGTCTGGTTCTCGGCCAGAGCGGTCGTCTTACTCCAGCAAGGCAAGTGTGGCCACTCACGGCCCTTGAGTGGTCGGATGCCAGTAAGTCACGCCGGTCCATCGCGAATCAAACCTTCAACGTGTGTGTGGGGCGGCATATCGTTGCGCGAGCGCGTGCCTTGAGTAGGGCCCAGGATCATGTAGTTCGTTTTCCCATATCCCAAATAATTTGGGATATATCAAACTCGGTGCCATAAGTTGGGATACAGCCCTTACCTCTATTGGCCGCTTGGAGTCATCCGCGAAAATGCGAAGGTCAGACGTAGTGATGAAAGCTCGTGCAGCCGAGATTTTTGGACTTCCCCTTAGCGGACAGTCCGCGTGAGAGCCGCGACCGGCTGTTGCTCGGCCATTGCGGCCAGCGGGTTCTGAACCAACTTGGTCTAACGATTTCGACCGGTCTGGCGATCAGACTTTTCCCAAAATCTTTAATCGAAGTTCCGCGTACGAACTTGGCCATTGTACAAATCCACTTGAGGAGCCATATCCCCCATACGTATATAAAAATATTTCATGATCAAACCTGTAACTCAAGTTGCACATGTTGTGCTCCATGGCTCCCGCGGTTCGCTAGACTACTTAAGTGACCGAGATAAGTGGCACCAACGTTTTTCAATTGCTGGGCATATTAGGGGGTAACAAATCTATGAAGCGCTTTTCTATTCGCCCCAAAAAAGCTGCAAAAATTTCCGCGACTCCGAGTCGGGCGGGAAGGATCGCCCTGATAGATGGCAAGGCCCGCAAACCGCCGTCTCTGGGAAAACTGGTGCTGCTGGCGAACTTGATGTCTGAAGGCAAGTATCACCTCTTCCTTTCGGCATTTTCGCCACGCTTGCGTGCAGAACTAATTCGTGGCGCGCGTGAGACAGAAACACGCGTGCCGGTTTTGGAAAAATGGGAGCTAACGGAGCAACATCTCGCTGTACTCAAGAAAAAGGATGGGACGCAGCAATAGCGGTTACCAAAGCATTTATTGTGTGACCAGCCAATAGGTGGCCCGTCGAGTGATGCTATCGGCCCGCCAGACTTACCTCATCGAACGTCAGCTTGTCGGCCGAAGCCGACGCTGCCACTCAACGCGCCGTGTGGCCGCAAATCGTCAATTAGCAGACCTCGATGAACTCAACGCATCAAACGGCAGGCACCTCCCAATACAATTTTAGACCACTACCTTTCCTGAGCCAGACGTGCAATATCCTTGGACTCCAGCACGAGACGACCGGATCCGCGCCGCGCCGCGTTGAGCATTGCCTGACCGATTTCTTTTGTAGTTATGACAAAGCTGGGAAATAGACCTCTCATCATGGGCAACAAGGGCCTTATCAATTTGTTGAGACGTCGATAGCTTGGCGTTTTCGATTGGATGTCATGCAGGGGCTGGATGACGGCCGGGCGGAACAAATAGACACCGGCGAAGGGTAGTGCCTTCAGCGCATTCTCAGTCCGCCCCTTTACCCGCGCCCACATGCTGCGACCACGCTCGGTACTGTCGGTGCCGGTACTGTTGGTTGGAATTCTTGGCTGGATGGGTCGCTGCAAAGGAACTTCCCCTTGCTTTTTGTCTCGTTTGAGATATATTGTAGTCTCAATGGAGATTATTATGGCAGTCACCTTCAACCGCAAAGCGCCAGAAACAGAGCCGAAAGCACGGTCCAAAGTAACAAAAGCGGAAGCAACTCTTCCAACTGTACCTATCGAAGGGCATACCAGGCCACTCGTCAGCTACGGCGAGGTCTTTCGCGCAACCCACGGAGAGCGCTTCGCGTTGCTCAGTGAGGGGTTACCGGCAAATGTCCTGTTCTCGACGATTAACGATCTTGGCATCCCGCAGGAGCGGGTTTTTCAGGTGCTTCAACTTCCTCGAAGCTCGATGTTGAGGATCAAGAAGTCTGCATCGCAACATGTCCTCAATCGTGACGAAGGTTCGCTCGTTCTAGGCTTGCGCCAGATGATCGGACAGGTTGAAGTGATGGTCAAGGAATCGGGAGCGCCCGAGGGGTTCAATGCGGCCAAGTGGTTGGCAACCTGGCTTGAAACGCCGAACTCAGCACTGGGTGGCCGCTTGCCGGCAGATTACATGCACCAGAAAGAAGGGCAAGAACTCATAGCTCAGTTGCTTTCCCAGATACAGTCCGGAGCATACGCTTGACGGTCGTGGTCTGGCGGATCGCGACCATTACGCCGGACTACGGCGCGGACGACCTCGCAGGCGCAGGTGCAAAGAAAACAGGAGGTCGCTGGAACCGCCCGGGGCTTCCTGTGCTCTACTGCGCCTCTACCCGCGCGCTGGCCGCGCTTGAGACGGTCGTGCATCTGGCGGCCGATGCGTTGCCACTCAATCGCTACCTCGTCCAGATAGGGATCCCCAAAAAAGTCTTCGACGCGCGCGAGACACTCACAGCGACAACCGCACCGGTTGGCTGGGACGCATTGCCTGCAGGTATCATCAGCCTCGACTTCGGAGATAAATGGCTGACGTCCAAGCGCAGCGCCGTAATTGAAGTTCCTTCAATCGTCGTACCGGAAGAGAGCAATATTCTCATCAACCCGGAACACACAGATGCTGCGAAGATCACCGCAAAAGTAGTGCGGAAATGGGTATACGACGCACGAATAACGAAATAATCCAGCAACTTAGACCGGCCCACCCCTGGCCGCCGGCGACCAGCACGTCAACGGCAGGTTTGGCCGAGTTGCAGCCTGATCAGAAACGTACCGTCTCAAAGTCGGCCAAAGCTGCCTGTCAGGCTAACCGCTCCATATGACCGGTGTTCGGCGCTTACCGGTCAAAGCACCATTCAACGTTGGAAGTAACGGGCGCGCAAAAAGCGCATCTTTTTGGGCGTCCCTGTTGACTGACTTGTTATACGCGATTTCATTTGCCGCAGCCTGCATATGGAGAAGATCGGCAGGCATCCAGCCAATAGGCTGCTTGATCAGAGTCACCCAGCTTTTCAAATAAGCTTGAAACCAAAAGAGCTGCATAGCCCCAGCCTTCGTGCCTGGTTGCGACATATCGCTGATACCAGTAGATAGCCTCCCACAGCTTGGATTCAGAGAGCGTATGCCCAAGCGCCAAATACGCAGCAATACCCCGGTTGTTTGCAGCAAGTCGATAATACTTTTGCTCTGCGGCCGAATCGCCGGCATAACCATAAGCCATTCCGACGGAGTATTGCGCTGAACCGATTCCTGCGTTTGCAGCCTTCAAGCAGTGCTCGTTTTGATGGGCTAGTTTGTAGTTCTCGGCGACGCGAACAAAGGCTTGGCATTGCTGTTCATCTGAATCCAGCGTTGCGGCTCCTGACAGTGAGCAACAGAACAAGGTCAGGAAAAAGGGGAGAAGTCTCATCAGCGGGCCGAGTGTATAACAGTTATTAGGCTGCAGCATGTTATTCCCGCAGGCTGTCACTTTGGATACACGCGGCGCTTCCGCCGTAGCAGGCGTGGCCTGCCCTCAAATATTTCGACGGCAGCAAGGCATATTGCTTTGTCGATAGTTTGGTTCTCCAAAGCAAAACGTAGAGCCGCTGCACTTATCTTTGCGTGAGTCGCGGGCGTCATTTTGAGCATCAGTTCCGCAGCCTCTGGCTCGCCATAAGCTTCCAGTTCTCTAGCTAGAGTGAGCGCATCGAATGAAACCCCGCTAGCGCCTGATGTAATCAGTTCGCAAAGATTTGTCATAGCGGCCTAACGTTTGA
>CAYGMS010000015.1:0-2602 GCA_964350905.1 uncultured Thiobacillus sp.
CCATCGTTGTTCTCGGTGTCATTCATGGACACGCCAAACACAGCCAGCTTGCGATCGGTCATCACGATTTCATATACCTTGCTCGTCTTGCCTGCGCCCTTGGCCAGATTGTCGCGTACGGTCTTCACCGCTTCATTGAAGCTGCCATATTCGGCCATTTTGTTTTTATATGAATCCAGGCGTTCCATGCCGATCATGTAGCGATAGTTGGGCAGGTTACTCGCAGATTCGTCACCGCCCAGTCCTTTGCCTGCGCCCAGCGCATCCTGCAGGCGTGTCTGCAGGGCCTTGACCGCTGCTTCTTTTTTGTCAAACGACTTGCGGAAATAGGCGCGATACCAGTAGTCCGGGTTGGTATAAGCCACGCTGCCGTCGGCCTTGACGCCTACACGGATCGCTGCGCCCAGTACGGCATGTCCGCCGACGGAGCCGACTTCACCAAGCATGGCGTCGTCGGTAGCAATCACCACCCCGTAGCCTGCCAGCGACTTGGGGAAATATTTGCCGACCACCTTGAAACCACCATTCTTGAGCTTGGTCTCGACAGCTGTCGCCACGCCCTGAACGTTGCCGCCGCTCACCGAATCACCCTGGATATAGGGGGAAACCGCCCACGCGCTTGCCGAAGACACAAGCAAGGCCATTGCTGAAATCCATTTCACAATCATGACTCTCTCCTTATTATTAAAAGCTGCATTCCAATTCCACGGGGCGTATCCACAAGATACGGTAAAGCATCCGGTGGGTTGGCTGATATTCCTGGAAACAAACGCTTGCACCGTTATGCCGCCTACGCTCTAACGCCCGTGTCCCGGTAATACTTGAGTGTTTAAATGTAAAAAAACCAATATCTTAAAACGCAACCATCTCGAAATCATCCTTGCGCGCACCACAATCCGGGCACGTCCAGTTGATGGGCACGTCTTCCCAGCGGGTCCCCGGAGGGATACCGTCATCCGGTGCACCGGTCTCTTCGTGATAAATCCAGCCACAAATCAGGCACATCCAGCTTTTGTATTCGCGTGTGTCAGACATAGGTGTGTTGGGAATTCAGCTAAAATCGAACATTGATTCTAAAGCAGTGACACCATGCCGCCAATTTTCACCCCCAAACTCTCGCCTCCGCTGGTACTCAGCTTTGCCGCGTCCGATCCGACCGGTGGCGCGGGGGTGCAGGCCGACTTGCTTACCCTGGCCAGCATGGGCTGCCATCCGCTGTCGGTCATCACCGCGCTGACAGTACAAGATACCGCCGGAATCGACGAAATCCTGGTGATCGACTCCGAGTGGGTGATGGACCAAGCACGCATGCTGCTGGAAGACGTGCCGGTAGCCGCCTTCAAGCTGGGCATGCTGGGCAGCCCGGAATCCATTGCGGTCATCGCCGAAATACTCGCCGACTACCCCGATATCCCCGTTGTGCTCGACCCGGTGTTGTCTTCCGGACGCGGCGACGAACTCGCCACCGACGACATGATCGCGGCGATGCGCGACCTGCTGATCCCGCAAACCAGCATCCTCACGCCGAACAGCCACGAGGCGCGCCGTCTGGCGCTGTTCGAATCGGATGAGGATGACATGGACATCGATCTGGCCGCCTGCGCCAGGCATCTGATCGATCTCGGCTGCGAATATGTGCTCGTCACCGGCACCCACGAAACCACCCCGCGCGTGCTGAACAGTCTCTATAACGTCGACGGCCATGTGCAAACCGATGCCTGGGATCGCCTGCCCGGCAGCTATCACGGCTCCGGATGCACCCTGGCCTCAGCCATTGCCGCCACCCTGGCGTATGGCAATGACGTGCCGAGCGCGGTGCGGGAAGCACAGAATTTCACCTACGAAACGCTCAAGGCAGCCTTCCGCCCCGGCATGGGGCAATACATTCCCGAGCGGTTTTTCTGGGCGCAGGATGCGCAGACAGAAGGCAATGCCTGACTGCCGCCATGTCTGATTTCCCGGGCGGCATTTACGCCATCACCTTCGAAACGGCTGATACCGGGCATTTGCTGGAGCAGATCGAAGCCGCCCTGGTCGGCGGCGTGGCGGCCGTGCAATACCGTGATAAATCTGCCGACGTCGCGCGCCGCCATGAACAGGCCAGCGAACTCGCCAGCCTGTGCCACCAGTTTGGCGTGCCGCTGATCATCAACGACGACCTGCGGCTGGCCGATCTATGCGAGGCTGACGGCGTCCACCTGGGGCGTGACGATGGCAGCCTGCGTGAGGCACGCATCATTCTCGGCAAGGGCAAACTGATTGGCGCATCGTGTTATCAAAGCCTTGACCTGGCCCTGGTGGCACAGGCGGCGGGCGCAGACTATGTTGCGTTTGGCAGTTTCTTCCCGTCGCCCACCAAACCGGTTGCCGAGCGGGCAGATGTGGCGTTATTGCGCGCGGCCACGCCGGTCATCCACCTGCCCGTTGTCGCCATCGGCGGCATCACCCTGGCCAATGCGCCGCAACTGCTGGATGCCGGGGCCGACAGCCTCGCGGTGCTGTCGGCCCTATTTGATGCCGCCGATATCCGCGCTGCCGCACACAATCTGAACCACCTGTTTGAAGCTGAACCCGAACAATGAGACTTGGATAATGAGACTTG
>CAYGMS010000015.1:2702-17613 GCA_964350905.1 uncultured Thiobacillus sp.
TTGAATCATGAACCGCAACGAAACCCTGTTTGAACAATCGCAAAAAGTCATCCCCGGTGGCGTGAATTCCCCCGTCCGCGCATTCAAGGGGGTCGGCGGCACTCCGGTATTCTTCGATCACGCCCAAGGCGCGCGCGTATGGGATGCGGATGGCCGCGAATACATCGACTATGTCGGTTCGTGGGGGCCGGCGATACTCGGCCACGCCCACCCCGGCACCGTAAAGGCGGTGCAGGATGCCGCAGCACGCGGCTTATCGTTCGGTGCGCCGTCGGCCGGCGAACTGGAAATTGCCGAACTGATCACCCAACTGGTGCCCAGCATCGAAAAGGTTCGCCTGGTATCGTCCGGCACCGAAGCCACCATGAGCGCGATTCGTCTGGCGCGTGGCTTCACCGGACGCAGCAAGATCATCAAATTTGAAGGCTGCTACCACGGCCACGCCGACTTCCTGCTGGTGAAAGCCGGCTCCGGCGCGCTCACCTTCGGCAACCCCACCTCGGCTGGCGTGCCGGCCGAAACCGCCGCACAGACGCTGGTGCTGGACTACAACGACGTCGCCGGGCTGGAACGTACCTTTGCCGAACTCGGCACCGAGATTGCCTGCATCATCGTCGAGCCGTTTGCCGGCAACATGAATCTGGTCAAGCCCACGGCCGAATTCATGGCCGCCATGCGCCGCCTGTGCGACGCCTCCGGCGCGCTGCTGATTTTTGATGAAGTGATGACCGGCTTCCGTGTCGATCTCGGCTGCGCACAAAAGCTGCTCGGCATCCGTCCCGACCTGACCACGCTCGGCAAGGTCATCGGCGGCGGCATGCCGGTGGGCGCCTTTGGCGGCCGCGCCGAGGTGATGGACAAGCTCGCGCCGCTGGGCCCGGTGTACCAGGCCGGCACGCTGTCGGGCAATCCCGTTGCAGTCGCAGCCGGCCTGGCTACCCTCAGGGCGGTGAGCGCGCCGGACTTTTACGCGAAACTTGCCGCCAGCACCCAGCGCCTGGTCACCGGCCTGGCGGCTGCGGCGAAAGATGCGGGCGTCACCTTCTGCACCGATTCAGTCGGCGGCATGTTCGGCCTGTACTTCGCCAATCAGCCGCCGACCAGCTTTGCCGAGGTGATGCAGTGCGACAAGGACACATTCAACCGCTTCTTCCACGCCATGCTCGACCACGGCGTCTACCTTGCGCCTTCGGCATTTGAAGCAGGCTTTGTCTCGGCCGCGCACACTGACGCCGACATCGACGCCACCATTGCTGGAGCACGCGACGTATTCAAGGCCCTATGAACGACGAGTTGTCCCCGGAAGACGAACTGCGACTCAACGTCCTGTTCAACACCGACCTCAAGGCCGTTCGCATCGACGAATCGAGCATGACGCTGTGGGCGCTGACACCGCAAGGTGAAGCCAGTGTGCCGTTGAAGCCCAACGAGCGCTCTGACCGCTACCTCAAACGCGTGCGCGAATTGCTGTCCGGCCAGGCGCTCGGTTCACCCGGCGGCTACCCGGTGCACCTGACACGCTGGACACGGCAATCGCAAGCCGGTCTGTCGGCCCAGCACCTGGCGCAGTTGTTGTTGATTGCCGAGGAAGAGGCCGTGGTTGCCGTGGTGCACTCGCCCGCGCTCACCGACGAACTGGCACGCCATGCATGGTGGTGCATGTCCACCATCGAGAATGCGCGCCTGATGCTGATGCGCGACGTGGTGAGCCGGGGCAGCATGGGCCGCACCCTGGCCGAATTTCTGCTCGAGCACCTGGCTTTCCTGCACGAAGACGATGTCGGCATTCTCGACACGGTGGCGGTCATGCTGTATTCCGGCGTGCTGACTGACGCCGAGAAGCTGTCGATCTGGAAGCGCGGCAGCGGTCGCAACTCGTATTACATCGCTTTTCTCGAACAGCAGCCCGATGCCCTACCCAACCCGCGTGATGCGCGTGCGGACCATGGCAGCGTGCCTCGACTGGCCGACAATCCGTATAGCGTCATGCTGGAAAAAGCGCTGTCGGGGCAGGGACAAACCTATCTTGCCACCACCGCAACCATCCTCGAACGGCCGGAAGTTCAGGAAGTGGTGACCCACACCCTCGATGCGCTGGCGCAGTGGTGTGCGCCGCTGCGGTCGGCCGATGAAGCCACGCGCAGCGCGGCGCGTGCCGCCGTATTGGCAGCGGCCCCGCAACTTGAGGCGGATTGCGCGGCACTCGATGCGCTGGCTGCAGCCGATGCCGACAGCGTGCGGCCGATCTTCCTCAAGACCACGGCGATTGGCTCCCTGATGCGGCGCAAGATCGCGCCCATCGTCACCCCGTTGCTGGACAGCATCACGGTCCTGCGACAAACCCGGTAAAGCCTGGGTGGCGTTATTTGCTACCCAGCGCCGAGTCGACGCTCGTCAGAAACTTGTCCGGCTTCTCGAAACCGATGACCTTGTAACCTGACTGCACCCCCGCGCCGTTCCAGAAAATCAGCCCGGGCGGGCCGAACAGGTTGAAGCGTTTCAGCAATGCCTTGTCGGCATCGGTGTTGGCGGTAACGTCCGCTTTCAGCAGCAGCACGTTCTGCAACCGCGCCTGCACCTTGGGGTCGCTGAAGGTGAAACGCTCCATCTCCTTGCACGACACGCACCAGTCCGCATAGAAGTCGAGCATGACCGGCTGGCCCTCGGCCTTGGCCGCAGCCAGTTTGGCATCAAGCGCGGCGACATCCTTGACCTTTTCGAATACCAGGGTTTTCTGCTCGGCCGCAGTGGCCTGACCGCCCGAACCGCCCTTGAATACGTCGAGCGGCTGCAGCAGATCGCGGCTGCCGGCCAGCATGCCGAGGATGAGCGACAGTCCCCCGATCAGCAGCACTACGCCCAGCCCCTTCCACAGGCGCGCCCAGCCGTGCGCATGGGCCGGCAGCGGGTCGAGCGCATGCAGGTAGACGGCGGAAGCAATCAGCAGCATCGCCCACAACAGCATGTTGATCCAGGCCGGAATGATCGACGAGATCAGATAGATGGCGATCGCCAGCATCGTCACGCCAAAGAAGTACTTCACCGCATTCATCCAGCCACCGGCACGCGGCAGCAAGGCCCCCGCCGACACGCCCACCAGCAGCAGTGGCACGCCCATGCCCAGGGCCAGCACAAACAGGGCGACGCCACCCAGGGTGGTGTTGCCGGTCTGGGCAATGAAGGCCAGTGCGGCGGCCAGCGGGGGGGCCACACACGGGCCCATGATCACGGCCGACAGCGCGCCCATGACAAACACACCGACAAAGCTGCCGCCCTTCATCTTGTTGGAGGCGTCGGAGAATTTGCTCTGGATGAAACTCGGCAACTGCAATTCAAAAAAGCCAAACATCGACAGCGCCAGCGCCACGAAGATGCCCGCACCCATTCCGAGCGCCCACGGGTTCTGCAACGCATTGGAAATCAGGGTGCCTGACAAGGCCGCCGCCACGCCGGCCAGCGAATAGGTAATCGCCATGCCCAGCACATAGGCCAGCGCAAGCAGGAAACCACTGACTTTGGTGAGCTCCTTTTTCTGCCCGGCAATGATGCCCGACAGGATCGGAATCATCGGGAACACGCACGGCGTCAGCGCCAGCAGCAGGCCCAGGCCAAAGAAAGTCGCGACCACAGCCCAGAAGCTGCCGCCTTTCAGTACGCGCTCAATTTTGGACGTGTCCGACTCATTCGCCGGATCAACCATGGCGACGGGTTCACTGGCCACAGCCTGCGCAGCCATCACAGGATCCGCTCCTCCCGCCTGAAGCGCGGGTGCACCGACGCCCGCTGCGGTCAAGCTAAAGTCGCGATTGATGGGCGGATAGCACACGCCGACCGCTTCGTTGCAGCCCTGCCAGCTCGCTGCCAGCACCAGCGTTTCCCCGGCCGCCAGCGCGCGCGAAAGCGTCACGCTGGCTGAAAAGCCTTGGTGGTACACCTCGGTTCGGCCAAAACTCGGGTCATCCTTGACCTCACCCGCCGGCGTGTTCACGCTCGCCACTTTCACATCGGCCGGCGACTTGACGACATAGGCGAGCTTGTCGCGGTACAAATAGGTGTCGGGCGTCAGGGTGTAGTCGAGGCGAACCGTTTGTGCATCGGCCATGGCCACGGCTACAGGGAAAGCCTCGTCCGGCGGCAGCAGCTTGGGCGCGCTCATGCCGCCCAGGCTGCGCAGGCCATCCAGCGCAGCGGCAAACGGACTGGAAGACGCTTTTTCCACCGGGGCGGCAAGGGGGGCCGCTGCTGCCGCCGCGACCATTGCCGGCAGTTTGAGCGTCGTGCTCTCCGTCTGCGGGGTGTAGCACAGCCCGGCATCGGCACAGCCTTGCGCCGTGGTTTTCAGCGTCACTTCCGTCGTTCCAGCGCTACGCTGGATCGGCAACGCGATGCGTATGTCCTTGCGGTAGGTTTCAACCCTGCCGAAATACTCGTCGTCCTTGATCTTGCCTGCAGGCAGCTTCGGTGTCTTCAGCGCAGCGCCCGTCACCTCGAACTTGAACTTGTCGCGGTACATGTAATAGCCGTCCGCAATCTGCCAGCGTGCTTCCAGCGTGTTGGCGTCCAGGACTCGGGCCGAGAACTTGAAAGCCACTTCCGGATCCAGGAATTCTTCGGCCTGTACCACTGGAAAATGCAGCAGCGCACCCCAAAGTAGTGGTAATACGCTGAACAAACGGGTCCATTTATTCATGTCTTTCAGTCTCCGCGGCCAGCCAGTCGAGATAGGCAGGCAGGCCATGTGTTATTGGTGTGGCAATCAGTTCGGGTACATCATAAGGGTGGTGCGCTCGTACGATGGCTTCAAGCTGCGGGTAGTTTTCGGCGGTAGTTTTGATCAGCAACGGAATTTCGGTTGTGATTTCCACCCTGCCCTGCCACTGGTAAATGGAGCGGCACGCCGCCAAAACGTTCACGCACGCTGCCGCGCGGCTTTCGATCACCACGCGCGCCAACTTTTCGGCGCTCGCAGCATCAGGTAAATTGGTCAAGACTAACAAAGGTTCCATCACATGCGCTTTAGTTGGATTGTGCTATTACTGCTTTCATTCCCGGTGCTGGAAGCCATCGGCATTTTCTGGGTTGCCAGCGCCATCGGCGGCTGGGTGCTGCTGTGGCTGCTGCTGGCTGCTGTTATCGGGGTTAGCTTGATTCGTGTGGAGCGTGTGGCCTGGAGCGCGCGCATGCTGTTTTCGGTGCAGTCTGGCGCCCATCCGCTGGCCTCGTTGTTCTACAGTAGCCGCATTCTCCTCGCCGGCGGCTTGCTTGTCTTCCCCGGCTTCATCAGCGATGTCCTCGCGCTGATCCTGCTGCTGGTTCCCGGCACCTGGGCCAAACGCGTACCCGATCCCTTGCGCCCGGCAAATGACGACACGCCTTTTTCCGAGCCGCCGCCACCACGGAGCGCGCGCACGGGCAGCGCACCCGAAATCATAGACGGTGAGTTCAAGCGCGAGCCGGACGATTTACCACGCTAGGGCCGCGCCTTAAAACAGCTTCATCTGCCCGCGCGCCTGTTTGATTTCGCGCAGCAGGTCGTCCGAAGTCGGGTAACGGTATTTCAGGCGCAGCTCGCGCGTGGTGCGCGCATTCGACAACTGGCGCGACTCGCGCAGAAACGACAACAATGCCTCCGACAGCACTTTTTCCGCTTCGGCGCGATTCACCCGCGGCGGTCGCTGCAGGTCGAAGGCATCCGCACAACTGTCAAACCAGTCGCCCATTTTCAGGGGATGCGCATCGACCGCATGGTAAATGCGCTGCGAACGGCCACGAAACAACGCGGCCCATGCCAGCCGCGCCAGATCGTCGGCGTGAATGTGATTGGTGTAACTGTCGTCCTTGGCAATGAGCGCAGGCGTGCCGCGCTTGATCCGCTCCAGCGGCAGGCGGTCCGCCGCGTAAATACCCGGCGCGCGCAGGATGCTGACCTGCACCCGCATGGCCTCGCCCCAGGCACGCAACTGGCGCTCGGCATCGACCCGCCGCACCGCACGGCTGTTGACCGGCGCCACCGCACGCGTCTCGGCCACCCAGTCGCCGCCGCAATTGCCGTACACCCCGCTGGTGCTGATGTAGACCAGCGCGCCCGGTTTGCCCCGACGCGACAAGGCATGCAACAGATGCGCCGTGCGCGGATCGGTTGTGCCGTCAGCAGGCGGTGGCGCAAAATGCAGCACGCCGTCGACGCGCGGCAAGCGACGCAGGCTCTGCGGCGCATCCAGGTCGCCCACGTACGGAGTCACGCCCAGCGCGCGCAGTGCAGCGGCCCGCTCGGGGCGGCGGGTCAGCCCGACAAATCCGGCCTGTCCCGCATAGCGCTTTACCAGTCGTTCGGCCACATCGCCAAACCCTACAATCAAGATTTTTTTCATTGCCGCTTGTCTGTGCTGCCCGCCTGAATTTGGCCTTTTGCCTGTAACCCTATGCTTGCAAGGGTAAAAACCCGGCGCGCCCGGGCGATAATGCCCGGGTGTTTCACCGCATTCTAAGCGAACATCATGCCGTATCAGGTCACCATCCAGCCCAGCGGGCACCAGTTCAACGTCAACAACGACGAAACCATACTCGACGCCGCATTGCGCGAAGGTTTCTCCCTGCCCTATGGCTGCCGCAACGGGGCCTGTGGCTCCTGCAAGGGCAAGGTGTTATCTGGCGAACTTGATTACGGCAAACATTCGCCCACCTCCCTGAAGGACGAAGAGAAAGCCCAGGGCCGGGCGTTGTTCTGCTGTGCCAGGCCCTTGTCCAATCTCAGCATCGAAGCCAAGGAAATCGGCGCCGCGAAAGACATCGTGGTGAAAACGCTGCCGTGCCGGGTGGAAAAACTGGAAAAACGTGCCGACGATGTGATGGTGGTCAAAATCAAGCTGCCCGCCAACGAACGCCTGCAATTTCTCGCCGGCCAATACATCGACTTTCAGCTGAAGGACGGCAAGACACGCAGCTACTCGCTCGCCAATCCGCCGCACGACGACGCCCTGCAGGAACTGCATATCCGTCACATGGCGGGCGGCCTGTTCACCGACCAGGTGTTTTCCACCCTGAAAGAACGTGACATTCTGCGGTTGCGAGGTCCACTCGGCAGCTTTTTCATCCGCGAGGATTCCGACAAGCCGATGATCTTCATTGCGGGCGGTACCGGCTTCGCGCCGATCAAGGGCATGCTGGAGCACGCATTTGCCGCGCACCTGGATCGCGAGATGGTGTTGTATTGGGGCGTGCGTTCGCTGAAGGATCTGTACATGGCCGAACTGCCGCAGCAATGGCAAGCCGAACACCCCAATTTCACGTTCATACCGGTGTTGTCCAACCCGGAGCCGGGCGATCAGTGGCCAGGCCGAACCGGATTTGTCCACGAAGCCGTGCTCGCCGACTTTGCCGATCTGTCCGGCTATCAGGTCTACGCCTGCGGCGCGCCCATCATGGTGGACAGCGCCCGCGATGCGTTCGGGCAAACGCGGGGGCTGCCCGAAGAGGCGTTCTTTGCGGATTCGTTCGTGTTTGCGACGGATACGGAAACCGCTCTTACCGCCTGAGTGTCCGGCTGAGCCTGCGCCCTGCCCGGCCACCCAAACCATCAAGTCTATTGATTCGGCCTGATTTATTCGCGAGTTCGTTCGTGCCTGTCGAAGGGCAGCTCTTCGACAGGCTCAGGGCGAACGGTAGTCATGTTTAATTCGTGCCGCCTCAATAGAAGCTGCGCTGAGCACCTACTGGACGCGGCAAAGTGCCAATGCCTTTTGATAGTGCTGGCAGGCTTCGCCCGGCTGACCATTCTGGGTTTTCAGTTCGGCCATGCGAATGTGGCCTTCGGCACTCGCCGCAATGGCGAGGCTGGCTTCCAGATAGCTCTGCGCCTTGCCCCATAACTTTTGAACACTGCACAGCTGTGCCAGCGTCAGCAGCAACTGGGCGTCACGCGGCTGGGCACGCAGCCATTTCTCCGCCTGCTCGATTTGCCGGGTTGGATTGCTGCCGCGCAGTTCTCCGTAAATCGCCACCAGGTCTTCATTCCATTCGCGATTGAGGGCGGATTCCAGCACATCCAGCGCGGTGTCGTGTCCGCCGCGCTGCATGAAGGCATGAACGGCTGCACGCGCCACCCAGGAATCGGCCTTGAAATCGGCCGGGACTTTTTTCCAGTATTCCAGCAAGCCGCGATCGTCTTCGGCACGGCGTTTGAGGTTTTCGGCATAGGTGATGCGACGATTTTGCGTGGCCACACCCGCTTCCAGCGCATTGCTGCGCGCCAGGGCATCGAGCAGGCGCTCGGCTTCGTCCCACTGACCGGTCATCTGCCGTGCCTTGAGCTCCAGCCGCAACAGCGCGGTGTGCTTGGGGGCGATATCCTTGGCGCGATTGATTGCCACCAGGGCCGCGGTTGTGTCCTTGGCATCGAGGCAGGCTTCGGCTTCAAACAATTGGGCGGCCAGTTCGGCGCCATGGGCCGTGGCATCCTGGATAAAACGCTCACGTTGCGCCACGGCACGCATTTCCTGCGCGGCACGGGCAGCCAGCACGCGTGCCAGACCTATTCGTGCATCGTCGCCCTGCCATTGGCCAAGCGACTGTGCGGCATCCTGATAGCGATATTCGACATAGGCCCGAAGACCGCCGACAAAGTTTTCATCGCGTTTTTTCGCCGCGCGACGCTCACGCTGCGCACGCACGCTGGCTGGCAATCCCAGTGTGAGCGCGGCGATACGCAACAGCACCACGCCGCCGATCACCAGGCCTGCGAGCGCCAGCGCAAAGCTGATGAAGGAGATTTCCATCCGCCACGGCGGGTACACCAGCACCACATAGCCGGGATCGTAGCGGCCCGCCATGGCCAGACCCACGGCCAGCACCCCGACGATCAGCAGCGAGATCAGCCAGCGCATTACTGATTCCCCTTATAGGCATCGAGCGCCGCCAGGCTGGCATCAATGCTTGGCAGTTTGGCCACGATCTGCAAACCGGAAAGGCGCTTGATTTCCTTGGTTGCCGCCATGACACCCGCATCACGCGTATTGAAATAACGCGTAAGCATGTCCTGTGCCGCACGCAAATCGGCCTGGTACGCCGGCTGATCCTGGACCAGCAGCGCCAGCCGCGCAGACAACAGGCGCAAGCGTAAATTTTCGCGCAGGAAATAGGCCTGGCTGGGCGGCAGCAACACCGCTTCGTTACCGTCCACGCGACGAATTTGCACCAGATGCTTCAATTCGGTCCACAGCTCTTGTCCCAGATTGGCGGTGTTCGAAGTGCGCGGCGCGGGCTTCGCCTCGGACCCCTGGGCGCTGGCCAATGGCCAGTTGGCATGCTGCGCCACCAGCGCTTCAATCCGTGCGCTCGCGCCCACTTCGTCAATCGAAGGCACGGCCCGCAAGCTCGCCAGGTCGGCAGCAATCGCGCGGCGCAGCGCGGTAAATTGCGGTTTGTTCAAGCGCTGCAGACGCACATCCGCCCCTTCCAGCGCAATGATGGCTGCCTTCACATTGCCAGCCAGTTGTACCTGCTGCGCTGCGGTGAGCAACACCTGCTCGATTTCGGCCAGCGTCCATTGATCACGTCCTTGCGCCAGATCCTTGTACAGGGATTCGAGCGCAAGCTGCTGTTGCTGCGAATTCACGACCTGGCTTTCGACGTGCGACACTTTTTCGCTCACCTGGCGCATGGCATCGTCGGCATTGCGCGCCAACAGCCGGGTTTCACTCACCTCTTTGCCCGATTCGGCCAGCCGGCGCCCCAGTTCGGTTTTCAGGTCGCGTATCCGTTCGCGGCTGTCGGACCAGGACCAGGCTGCCATCGCCGCTGCCAGAACCGCCACCAGCATGGCCACGATCGGCAGGACCGGAATACGCATGCCTTGCGGCGCAGGCGCAGGCGCGGAGGCAGATGGTGGCGGTGGTGCAGGCGGTACGCCTTGCGGTTCGGCTGCGGGTGCGGGTGCGGCGGTGGACGTATCGGTCGTGTCATTCATAACGTATTCCTAAACCAGTTGATCAGGCCCTCAACCAGGCCCGCATCGCCACCCGGCGTGGTGATGACATGCGCAATGCCAAAATGACGTGCTGCCTCGGCGATTTTCTCATGCGGCGCAAAAAGCGGGGTGGAAGCCAAAAGCGGCGCACCCGCCTCGCCCAGCAATGCTGCCAGATTGTGCAGTGTTTCGGCACTGGTGATGGTGACTGCATCGACGCCACCTGCCTGCCAGCGTGCCAGCAAAGGCGCGGCATCGGCTTGCGGGCACCGGCGTTGGTAGCATTCCAGAAAGTGCACCTCGGCGCCCCGCGCGCGCAAGGTATCGGCCAGCAAGGCGCGCCCGCCCACGCCACGCACAATCACCACCCGTTTTTCCGCCACATCCTGCAATTGCGGCAACGCCAGCAGCGCCTCGCTGTCCTGCCCCTGCGGGGTGATGATTTCTGCGATGCCCGCTGCCTGCAGCGCGCGCGTGGTGCCCGGCCCCACCGCAAAGATCCCGGCTGCAGGCAACGCGTGGCCCGCACGGCGAATCGCCGCCAGACCAAATTGCGTAGCGTTGGGGCTGACAAAGATGACGCTGTCCGCTGCGGCGAGCTGCTCAAGCGACGCGCGCATCGTCTCCACTGGAACCGCCTCGGTCAGGAGTGCGGGAAACTCGATGCTGGCCCCGCCTGCCGCACGAATCGCCTGGCTCAATCCGGCGGCCTGCTGTAGCGGCCGGGTGACCAGCACGGTGCGCCCAGCCAGGGCGGATGTCATGCGACGGGGGGCAACGCGTCGAGAATGGCGCGTGCGCCCAGTGCCAGAAGCTTGTCGGCCAGATGCTGGCCCACGGCTTCGGGGTCGTTCATATCGCCTTCGGCCTGATCCTGAATAAATCGACTGCCGTCCGGATGCGCCACGAAGCCATGGATCACCAGCGTGCTGCCCTGCAACACGGCATGCGCGCCCAGCGGCACCTGGCAACTGCCGCCGAGCACCCGGCTGACCTGGCGCTCGGCGCGCACACACGCGGCTGTTTCGGCATGATTGAGCGCGGCCAGCTGATTTGCCACTTCGGTGTTGCCGCTGCGGATTTCGATGCCCAGCGCGCCTTGTCCGGCAGCGGGGATGCTGTCTTCCACCGAGAGCAGGCTCTTGATGCGTTCACCCAAACCCAGCCGCTTCAAACCGGCGGCAGCCAGCAGGATGGCGTCGTACTGGCCTTCGTCGAGCTTTTTCAAACGGGTACCGACATTGCCGCGCAGGGGTTTCACCGCGAGATGCGGGTAGCGCGCGCGCAGTTGTGCTTCACGCCGCAGGCTGGAGGTGCCGACCACGCTGCCGGGCGGCAGATCGGACAGACGCTCATACTGGTTCGATACAAAGGCATCACGCGGATCCTCGCGTTCGCCAATGACCGCCAGTTCAAATCCCGGCGGCAGTTCCATCGGCACGTCCTTCATCGAATGCACGGCCAGATCCGCCTGGCCTGCTTCCAGCGCCACCTCGAGTTCCTTGACAAACAGGCCTTTGCCGCCGATTTTCGATAAAGTGACATCGAGAATCTGGTCACCACGCGTGGTCATGCCCAGAATATTCACCGTGTGGCCCGGATGCAGTGCGCGCAATCGATCTCGAATATGCTCGGCCTGCCACATGGCAAGGGCACTTTCACGGGAAGCAATGGTCAGGATAGGCATGGCAGGTAAGAATGGACTGTTTGATTTGGCAGATGATGACGTGACACTGTTGCTTATGAGATATCCACATCCACACAAGGGAACGATAGCAATGACGCGACTGATCGCCGTCTGGGCGCTGATTTTAGCATGGGGACTGGCTCTGACCGGCACCGCCCACGCGGCAGACAAACTGGTTCCTGCGTCGAATTTCAAGGCTGACGCACGTGTCGCTGCCCAGCGCCAGGTACCGATTCTGATACTGTTCAGCAGCCCGGGCTGCCATTTTTGTGCAACCGTCAAACGTGACTACCTGATCCCGATGCACAAGGATCCGGCCTACCGCAAGCGCGTCCTCATCCGCGAGGTCACGGTAGGCGCCACCACGCCTCTCACCAAATTTGACGGCACCCTCACCACCGAAGGCGCATTTGCCGCCGCCCACAAGGTACACGTGGTGCCCACTATCATAGTGTTCGATACGCAGGGCAACCCGGCCAGCGAGGCCATCGTCGGGCTGCTGATCCCCGATTTCTACTTTGGCTACCTGGAGTCGGCCATTGATGAAGGTCTGCACAAAGTGCGCAACAACAAGAAATAATCAGTCAGCAGCGGGCATCCCAGTACGACAACCCGATAGGGTCGTACTAGAATCCCTGCCATGCAGAGCACGCCCTCATGAAAACCCTGTTGGCCGACGATCACCCGCTGATGCGCGAGGGCGTGCGACAAGTATTGGCCCAGCTGGAACCGCAGGTCGAAATTATCGACGCGCATGACTATCCCAGCCTGTTTGCACAAACCGCCGTCCATACCGATCTGGACCTGGCGCTGGTCGACCTGAACATGCCGGGGTTCATCGGCATGCAGGGCATCGTCCAGTTTCGCAGCCGCTTCCCCGACATTCCGCTGGTGGTCCTGTCTGCTTCGGAGTCGCCACACGATATCCAGAGCGCGCTGGAAGCCGGTGCCCTGGGCTACATCCCCAAAGCAGCGCCGACTGCCGTGATGCTGGCCGCATTGCGGCAGGTGCTGGCGGGTGATCTCTATGTTCCGAATTGCCTGGGCAACAGCAACGGCCTGCACACCATTGCGCCAGCCGATTTCGCAGCACTGCAGCACAGCGGCCTGACGGCTCGTCAACTGGAAGTCGCGCGCCTGCTGGCACAGGGCAGCGCCAACAAGGCCATCGCGGGCATGCTGGACATGTCGGAAAGCACGGTGAAGGTTCATATCGCGGCCATCTTCCGCGTCTTTGGCGTCAACAACCGCACCGAAGCCGTGCTCGCCATTCAGCGGCTGATTCAATCACCCTAGTACGACCATGGACGTTCTGCGCACCCTGCTCGGCCGCTTGTCCCTGCTCAGCATCCGCAGCCGGGTACTGGTGATTGCCTTGCTTCCGGCCTTGCTGACCGAATTCGGGCTGGTGGCTTATTTCACCACGCAAACCCTGACCACTGCCGAAAACGCGCTCCATGCGCGTGCCGCCAATTCCGCACGCCATCTGGCCGACACCTTGCCCTATTTGCTGGTCAGCGGAGATACGGCACGCGCACACGCGCTGCTCAAATCCGAAGCAAAAAACAGCCAGCTCGCCTATGCCCTTGTCACGGATGCCAACGGTCGGTTGATCGCCAGCACCGGAGACACCCTGCGCGCGGCCAGCCAGGATCAGCACTACCGGCAACGTGCCGAAATACGATTGCCCAGCGTGGATTTCCGCGATGACCCGCTATTCACCATCGGCACGACGCCGTCCAGTGATCTGCTGGGAGGGGTGGAAGTGAGCGCGTCACTTGACCAGATCAATGCCTTCAAACGCGACACGCTGCTTCATGCTGCCCTGTTGATGCTGGTGGCATTGCTGCTCACCGGCGCACTCGCCTGGCGCATGTCCAGCCGCCTGGCCGGGCAGCTGCGTCATGTTGGGCACGTGGTGGAGCGACTGGCGCGCAATGACCTGACGGTACGTGCCCAGTTGTCCCACAAGGGTGAAATGGGCGCCTTGGCCGCCGGGGTCAACAACATGGCCGAAGTCTTGCAGGGCCACCGCAACGAACTGGAAAAACGCATCCGCGACGCCACGGCCGATCTCGCCGCGAAAAAGACCATGGCCGAGCGTGCCAACCAGGCCAAATCACGATTCTTTGCCGCCGCCAGTCATGACCTGAGACAGCCGCTGCATGCGCTCTCGTTATTCGTCGCAGCACTGAAAGCACGCAACCACCAGACTGAAGCGCAAACCCTGATCGACAACATCGAAGCCTCCACTGCGACCATGGAACTGCTGTTCAATGCGTTGCTCGATATTTCACGGCTGGATGCCGGCACCATCGAGCCTCACCCGGTGCATTTCTCGCTGCAGAAGATGCTGGACGACCTGGACAAGCAATTCCGTGCGCTGGCGTCGGAAAAACAGCTGCGGCTGCGCTTCCGCCCATGCGAGATCACGCTCTACAGCGATCCGCTGTTGATTGAGCGCATCCTGGTCAACCTGATCGCCAACGCCATCCGCTATACCGACGATGGCGGCGTGCTGGTGGCCTGCCAACGCCGGGGGCGCACCGTGCGAATCAGCGTGATCGACACCGGTCGCGGCATATCTCCCGAGCAGCAGGACAGCGTGTTCCACGAGTTTGTGCAATTGCACAATGCGGCCCGCGACCGCAGCAAGGGGCTGGGCCTGGGACTGGCCATCGTGTCGCGTCTGGGTCGCTTGCTGGGGCACCGGGTGGAATTGCGGTCGCGCCCGGAACACGGCTCGATATTCAGCCTCACGGTGCCATGCGGGGATGCCACGCTGATACAAATGCCCGCGGCCCCGGTCACCCCCGGACAAATCCCCAGCGATGCCCTGGTCGTGCTGGTGGACGATGAAAGTGCCATTCTCCGCGGCATGGCCGAGTTGTTCGATAACTGGCACATTGATCTGGTCACGGCTCACAGTGCCAACGAAGCGGCACAATGGCTGGACAGCCTCGACCGGGTACCCGATGTGATCGTGTCGGACTACCGTCTGCCCGACGATACCGACGGCATCGAAGTCATCACCCGTCTGCGGCAAAAATACGGGGCCGATATCCCGGCCATCCTGGTCACGGGCGACACTGCGCCCGACACCATCCTGCGCATCAGCCGGGCCGGTTTTCCGCTGCTGCACAAGCCGCTCCGCCCCGCCAAGCTGCGCGCGCTGCTCACCCACCTGATCCAGCAAGCGCGCGCTCGGGCTATGGGATAATCCACGCAAAATTCAACTCGGCCCGGAGCCTCCAAACATC
>CAYGMS010000016.1:0-10924 GCA_964350905.1 uncultured Thiobacillus sp.
GGCCCGATTGGGCAAACCGGTGAGCAGATCGTGGTAGGCCTGATAGTGCACGGTTTCCTCGGCCTGTTTGCGGTCCGTCACATCCTTCGCCACGCCATAGCTGCCGATGAAGCGTTGCTCGAACGGGCTGGCCTCTTCGTCATACATCCCCGTCGCAGTCAATTCAACCGCCTTGCAGCGGCCATTCATCAGGCGTGGCCGGCGTACACCGGGATTGCACTTGAGGTGAATTTCGATGTTGCGCGCGCTACGATCCCCCGCCCGCCGCTCATTGAATACGTGCTCGGCACGGGCGATGTCGTCTTCATGAATGACCAGGCTGTAATGCTGGCCCAGCAAATCTTCACGGCGGTAGCCAATCAGGCTTTCAACCCGGTCGTTCACAAAGGTGAAACGGCCTTCGCCATCCAGCGTGTAGATGAAATCCGGGGAGCTGTTGACCAGAAAGCGGTGCCACTTTTCCGACTGCTGCAGGCGCTGCAGGATATGGTTGTTTTCCTTTTCCAGTCGCCGTTGCGTGAGCGTGTTGTCGATGCGGCGCAGCAGTTCCTCGGGTTCGTAGGGCTTGCGCACGAAATCGGCGGCGCCGCCTCGCAGGGCCTTGATCGCGGCATCGATGGTGCTGTCGCCCGACACCACGATCACGGGCGTCCCCGCGCTACGCTCGGCGACGAAACGCAAGACTTCCGTGCCGTTCAGGTCAGGCATGCCGAGGTCGAGCAGAATCGCGTCAAACTGCTGCTTGCCGATGGCAATCAGGGCTTCGCACCCGCCGTTGGCTGTCTCCACCTCGTAATCGCGGGTGGCCAGCAAACGTGCAAGGCCTTCCAGAATCAACGGTTCGTCGTCCACAATCAAAAGTCGGGGGCGCACCGGAAAGTGGCTCACCGTATGGCGGTGCGGGGATGAGTTGATAAGATCGTCTGACAAGTGCTTCTCCTTGGTAGCCGGGGTTACATAGACCCATAGCGTGTTGTAGTGAGCGGAGCCTGGCCGTTTTGCAGGGTCGGCAGGCGAATCAGGAAATGGGTGCCTTTCGGGGTGCTGTTGCAGCTCAACTGGCCGTTCATGCGCTCGACCAGGCTGCGGCTGATGGTGAGCCCGAGGCCGGCATGGTCGCCGCCCTTTTCGCTGACCACCGGTTCGAACAAATGAGCGGCTACGGCTTCCGGCAAGCCCGGGCCGGTATCCGCCACTTCGATTTCGATGTGGCGCTGGCCGTTCACATCGACCATGCGTGTGGTGAATTTCAGGTGGCCGCCAGACTGCATGGCCTCGACCGCATTCTTGGCCAGATTGAACAGGACCTGCTTGAGCAAGTCCTTTTGCAGCGGCATGGACGGCACATCGGGATTGAGGTCGATCTGGACATTGACCTTGTTCGGCGTGAACAGCGTTCCCAGCGCCATCCGCACCAATTCGGAAACGATGCTGTTGACGGACACCAGTTCGAGCGACTCCATCGGCACCACGACAACCTCCTCGGTCGCGGTGATGCCGCGGACGATGCGGGCAACCCGTTCGATTTCGTCGCCGATAATGCCCAGGTCGCGCTGCACGGCAGAATCCGTCCCCAGCCGGTCGGAAAGCAGATTGACGTAGTTGCGCATGATGGTGAGCGGATTGGCCACTTCATGAACGGCACGCCGTACTCGGTCTCGCGGAATATCGTCAGCCGCGCTTGGCGACTCGGAAATCACAGGAACCGGCGCAGGAACCGGCACGGAAGCCGGCGCCAATCCTGGCCGCAAAGCCTCGGTGCATTCGGCCAGGGTGAATCGCCACAGCGGCAACTGGTCCAGGTCGGACGCCTCATCACCCACCAGCAGCACGCCTGTCTGGCCATCGTGCAACTGCAGTGGCTGACAGAGAAAATGCGACACGCCCAGCAAGCGGGCGATCTGCTCATCGACCAGCGCGGCATCGCTCGCACCACGCACGAATTGCTGGGGGGCGTTGCGCGCCAGTGCACGCGGCAGCGCAGAATGACCATCGTCTGGCGGAATGGCCAGCGCATTCAAGCCGGACGCAGCTGGAATCAACGTGCTCAACCGCAAGGTACCGTCGGTTGCCGGCGCAAACAGGCAGGCCCGCTCAATCCCGAACAAGGCGCGCAGGCTGTCCTGCAGCAGCACAAATACCTGACTGGCCCCGTCTGCCGAGCGAAAATGGCTATGCAAGGCCGATTGCGCAGCCTGCCCCGCATACAGCCGGGCGAGGCGGTCAAATCCTGTGCCATTTGATTGCGCCACCGCGTCGACCAGACCAAAACGCAGGGCCAGCTGTCGCGCCTGGGCCTGACTGTCGGCCAGCAGTTGCGCCGCTTCGCCTGCGCCCATGTTGAGCGTGGCGAGGGCTGCCCGCACATCCACACTCACCACCGCATCCGCGCGGGTCACCAGTTGATAGGCCAGCTGGACTATGCGCACCAGCGGATGTGCCGCCCGCCCGCGTGCCAGCGGCTCGGCGTGATAACGCACCGCGTCGGCCAGCCAGCCGTCGGGGTCCAGCGCCATCAGCCAGTCTGCCGCGTGCGCAGGCGACACGAGGTCGGTTTCGAGATATTCCGTCAGATTGTGGCTCAGTCCCGCAGTCCAGGCCGCTTCGGCATCCACCACACCGGAGCGCACCCCCAGTGTCTGCGCCAGATGCGCCACGCTGATCGACTGTCGCCAGCGCGCAGCGTAGGTAACCTGCACGCCACCCGCTGCAACGGGTGCCGCAAGCAGCAAGGCCCGCAGCAGATCCTGCTGCGGGTCAAAATCGGCAGGCAACAGCCGCAGCCGTAGCGCCAGCACTGGGTCGCAGCGCACGCAGGCAGTAAACTCAGCCTGTGCCGCTTCGCCCCGCATCAGATGCTCCAGCGCTTCTGCCACCACGCCGGGGGCGCAGAGACAAGCCATTAGCTCCGATTTCTTTAGTAAATTATTCGAAAGTTCTCCCATGTCATTGCTATATATAATGATTTTTGCTACACAGTCAATCAAGGGCGTAAAATAATTATGACCACACCCAAAACTGTTGTTTTCAAGTTTTGGGCGTGATGGCCGTAACTCGCCTATGCGGATAAATTTCTGTCGCCTTACAATGAAGCCAATGCATATGAAAAAAATTGTACTGACCGGACTGATTTTATTGGGTGCACACACAGGTGCTGCTGCGCTTGATGGCGGGGCATCGTTGCAATTGAGCAATCAGATCGGCACGACCATGTCGGCGCCGCGCACCACGCTCGATTACGCATCGATGCCGGAACTGAGCGCGCAGTCGGTACTGGTGTTTGATCAGGCCAGCGGCCAGCCGCTGCTGGCGAAAAATGCCAATATGCAGACCCCTATTGCATCCATCACCAAACTGATGACTGCGATGCTGGTGGTGGATGCGGGACAGCCGCTGGATGAGCGCATCACGATCACATCCGAAGATCGCGACACCCTCAAGGGCACCGGTTCGCGCCTGGCCATCGGCGCCAGCTACACGCGCGGCCAGCTATTGCATCTGGCACTGATCGCCTCCGACAACCGCGCCGCACATGCGCTGGGGCGCACCACAACGGGTGGACTGGATCGCTTTGTCGCTAACATGAACCGGATGGCGCGTGCATTGCGCATGAACGACACGGTGTTTGTAGAGCCGACCGGTCTGTCGAGTGAAAACCGTTCAACCGCAATCGACCTGGCCAAGCTGGCCGATTACGCTTACCAGAATTACGCCGAAATTCGCCATATCAGCACCACCGGCAATTACACCCTGGGTACCCAGCGGGTGGTTCTGAAGAAAAAACGTCGCCATTCCGAGGTGCGGTATCGCAAGGTAGCCTTCAATAACACCAACCGTTTTACCCGTGCCGATGACTGGGATGTAGGCCTGTCGAAAACCGGTTTCATCAACGAAGCCGGGCACTGCCTGGTGATGCAGGCACATGTGGCTCAGCGTGACGTCATCATTGTTCTGCTCGATGCGCAGGGCACCAGCCGCCGCGCCGGTGATGCTGCACGCATCAAGGCCTGGCTGGAATCCGGCAGTACCGCTTCACGGCGCGCCGACATTCCTTACACCCCCGCTTCCCGTACCTGATCCTCCCGGGCTGGCGCACTCGCGCCAGCCATTCCGGCCATGGGCGTTATGATGAACGCCCTGTTCGCCTGATTTCCGTTTCATGTCTCCCGATCTCGCGCAGCAATTGCTGCTGAAAACGCTGTTGCCATTGGCCCTGCTGATTGCTGCAGGCGGCATCTGGCCGCGTTGGCAAAGCGGCATTTCCATCGTCGGCCTGCGCGGTGAAATCAACCGACTGGTCCTGAATTTTTTTGCACCCATGCTGTTTTTTTCAGCAGGCGCCGCTGCCACCGTCGATCTCAGCCTGCTGCAGGTGCCACTGATTCTCGGCCTGGCTACGTTGTTTGGCCTGGGACTGGCCGCGCTGGCGCTGTTTGCCACACCGCTCGGGCGCGGCCTGTCAAACCCGGCGCGCGGCGCGATCATGCTGACCGCCGGTTTCGGCAATGTGTTGTTCTTCGGCTATCCCTTTCTCACCACGGTATATGGCGAATCCGGGGCACGCTATCCATTTTTCGCCGACATGCTGGCCGCCACGCCACTGATATGGTCGCTTGGCGTATGGATCGCCTTCCGCTGCGGCAAGCACACCGAGCACGCCTCATTTCTGGCCATGTGGCTGAAACTGCCGCCGGTGTGGGGATTTGCAGCAGGCTTGGCCGTCAATCTGTCCGGACTGCCGCTCACTCCGTTGGTCGAAGCCGCGCACTGGGCCGGCAGCCCGACCATTCCGCTGATGCTGTTTGTGCTGGGGCTGACCATACCCTGGCACGATTTGCGCCCGCAAAAAGCCGTCTTTGTCGCCCTGACCATCAAGCTGGCGCTGATGCCACTGCTGGCACTGGGCATCGCGCTGGCATGGCCGGGCACCCTCACCGAGCCGGGTGAGGCGGGCGTGCTGGAAGCCGCGATGCCGACCATGGTGATGGTGATCGCGCTGGCCGACCGCTTTGGACTGGACACCCGGCTGGCGGGCCTCATCATGGGCTGGTCAACGCTGGTGGGATTGGTTACGCTGCCATTCTGGCTTGTTGTAGTTAAGGGATTCGCATCATGAAAATTGGATTTATTGGCAGCGGCATCATGGGGCGCCCGATGGCGGAAAACCTGCTCCGCGCCGGACATCAACTCTTCGTCTATGGACGCCGCTTCGACCGCCTCGAGCCGATGCTCGTCGCCGGCGCGCTCGGCAAAGGCACACCGGCCGAAGTGGCCGCCGAAGCCGACATCACGTTCACCGTCGTGTCTGACACCACCGATGTCGAACAGATTATTTTTGGCGATCGTGGTCTGACCCACGGCGCCAAGCCCGGCCACACCATCGTCGACATGAGTACCGTGTCGCCCTCCGCCACCCGCCGCATCGCCGCGACACTGGCCGAGCGCGGCGTGCACATGCTCGACGCACCCGTGTCGGGCGGCGAAGTTGCTGCGCGCGAGGGCACGCTGTCGATCATGGTCGGCGGCGACGCGCCCATCTTCGACAAAGTCCATCCGCTGTTCGAAGCGCTCGGCAAGAACATCGTCCACGTCGGCGGCCACGGCGCCGGGCAGGTCGTCAAATGCTGCAACCAGATCATTGTCGGCCTCACCTTCGAAGGCGTGGCGGAAGCCATCCTGCTGGCGCGCCGCAACGGCGTCGATCCGGTCAAGATGCGCGAGGCGCTGCTGGGCGGATTTGCCAGTAGCCGCATCCTCGAAGTCCACGGCCAGCGCATGCTCGACTCCAACTACAAGCCCGGCTTCAAGGTCAAGCTGCACCACAAGGACATGGCCATCGTCATGGACAACGCGCAGGAAACCGCCACCCCGCTACCTGGTGCCGCGCTGATTGCCCAGCAGATGAACGCATTGATGGGCGCCGGCGACAGCGAACTCGATTCCTCCGCCATCATGCGCGCACTCGAGCGATTGGTGGGCGACACGCAATGAGCTTCAAGGAGCGTGTCGTTTTTCTCGACCGGGCCGCGCTCACGCCAGACGATCTGCCCATCCCCAGCTTCGAACACAACTGGAGTGAATTCCCCTTCACCGAAGCGGCCGATCTGGTGCCACGTTTGTTCTGGGCGACCACTGTCATCACCCACTCCACGCCAATCGATGCCGAAGCGATCGGGCAATTGCACAAGCTGATTCGTGTGATCGTCACCGGGCCTGCGCGGGTTGATGACACGGTGTGCGAGGCGAAAGGGATAGCCGTGCGTCACTTGCCGGCGAACGATGCGCCGGGGCCGGCACTGATCGGGCTGCTTGAGGCAATGATTGCCGAAATCAGGAATCAGGCCTGAAACACCGCATCCGCGGAGGATTCAGGGATGATCGTCCGTTTGACGATCAAACAGCAGCCTAAAGAATGGTTGCTTCAATCCGTAATATCAGTCGATAAACCCTTCATAAAAACTTACAACTTGCGCGCTGAACGCTGATCCTATGGAAACCAAAAGCTTGTACACGATCCTGGGGGTTCGACCGGATGCCTCATCCGACCAGATCGAACATGCCTATGCCGAACTGCTACATCAGCTAAAAGACAGGGTTGATGCCCACCCCGGTGGCGACGACAGAATCCGACTTGTCGCTGCCAAGGAAGCCTATGTTGTCCTGTCCGATCCCATAGCCCGGCAGCGTTACAACCAGAAACTCTTTGCTCCCCAGACGGTGCGCGCTGCGCCAGAGATCATCATCGAGCCATCCAATTCCTGGGGCATCGTCAAGCTGCTGGTGATCGGCTCCATCGTCATCGCAGCCATCTGGACGTATAACCGCAACACCATTGAAAAAGAGAAGCTGCTGATCGAGCATGAAAAGCAGATCATCGAGACCCAGGTCAAACTTGAACAGGAGCAGCGCGAACAACAGGCCATCAGTCAGCAGGCGCAACTGCAGAAACGTGAGCAATACGAAGCCGAGGCACAAGAGCGACGCTTGAGAGAACAGGCGCTCAGAGACTCGCGGGAACTGGATTACCGTCTGCAGCGCAATGAGCGTGAACAGCAAAGCCAGCAGCAGCGGGAGGCCCGGGAGAAACAGCAAGCGGCGCGTGAATTGCAATACCAGCGGCAACAGGAAGAATCCCGTCAACGCCAGCAGCGGCTCGAAGCAGAGCGTCAGATTGAGCGGGAAAAGCAGGCTCTCCGAAACCTTCAAAACGAAAATCGCAGCAGCAGCAATCGATATTATTGATTCAAGCGCCAAGGCCGGGCTCACCCGCACCACGCTGAAGGGCGACAAAGGACGGAAACTCGCCAGCAGACCCGCATCAAGCTCGATGCCTGTTAGGCTGACAGCATGAATCCGTCTGCCCCGGCCAAACCCCGCAGCATCATGATCATCGGCGCCGCCAGTGGTGCCGGTGCGCCCGATTCAGCCTGCGCCGAGGGGCCGGACGCGCTACGCCATGACCAGGTCTTCCGCGACACGCCGCTGCAGCGCGTGGCATGGGACGCGATCCTGCGCGTGCCGCGTGCGCAACAGGACACACCGCTGCATGCCATCGCTTCACTCAACGCCCGGCTGGCAACAGAAGTGGCGGCGGCGCTGAAGGCGGGCCATTTCCCGCTGGTGGTCGGCGGCGATCATTCCTGCGCCCTCGGCACCTGGAGCGGGGTGCGTCACGCTCTCGCCAGCAAGGGGCCAATCGGTCTGATCTGGATCGATGCCCACATGGACAGCCACACCTTTGCGACCACGCCGAGCGGGCAGATTCACGGCATGCCGCTGGCCTGCCTGCTTGGCCACGGCGACACGGCGCTGACCGGAATCGATGGCCCTGAAACCAAGCTGCAGCCCGAACACGTGTGTCTGATCGGTGTGCGCAGTTACGAAGCAAGCGAAGCCGCGCTGCTGCACCAGCTGGGGGTACGGATATTCGACATGAATGAGATCCGCCGGCGCAGCCTGGCCGAGGTGTTCGACGAAGCGCTGTCCATCGTCCGGCACGGCACCGCCGGCTTCGGCATAAGTGTGGATCTGGACGTGCTCGATCCCGAAGAAGAACCGGGCGTAGGCAGCCCCGTTCCGGGCGGACTGCATCGTGACGAACTCGCTGCCGCCCTGTCTCGCTTGCGCAACGACCCCGCCTTTGTGGCACTGGAAATTGCCGAGTACAACCCGCGCCGCGATCCCCGGCACGTCACCGCTGACACTGCTGGCGCGCTGGTCGCTGCCATCACGCCGCTGTAGTCACGGTATCAGGCTGTATTGCCGACGAACGGATTTTCGCGCCGTTCGTGTCCGAATGTGGACATGGCACCATGGCCCGGCACGAAACGCACGTCGTCACCCAGCGGAAACAGCTTGTCGCGTATCGCCGCCAGCAGCGCCGCATGGTCGCCGCGCGGAAAGTCGGTGCGACCAATCGAGCCCTTGAACAAGACATCGCCGACGAAGGCGAGTCGTGCCTCCGGCTGATAAAACACTACATGGCCGGGGGTATGGCCGGGGCAATGCAACACCTCGAAATGAATTGAACCGACTTCGACGTGGTCACCATCGTTCAGCCACTGATCCGGCGTAAACACCACCGCAGGCGGAAAACCGAACATCTCGGCCTGCTGCGGCAACAGGTCGAGCCAGAACTGCTCCTCGCGCTGCGGGCCGATGAGGGGGATGCCGAGCGCATCGCGCAATTCCACCGCCGCACCGACGTGATCGAGGTGGCCGTGCGTGAGCAGAATGCTTTGCAGCGTGAGCCCGCGCTGCGCCACCTCGGCCAGCAGGCGCTCGGCCTCGCCGCCGGGATCGATCAGCGCGGCGTGACCCGCCCCGTCCCACACCAGCGAGCAATTTTGTTGATACGGAGTGACGGGGAGAATGGTAAATTCCATGGCGTCATTATCGCGCCACGACCCCAATCGACCAATCGCCATGTCCGCACCCGATGCCCTGCTGCTGATTTCCACCCACTGTCCGCACTGCCCGGCCATGCTGTCGTCTCTTGCCGACCTGGTGAAGCAGGGCATCGTCGGTCGGCTCGAAGCAGTCAATCTGGAACAGCATCCCGAAGTGGGGCAGACACTCGGCGTGCGTTCGGTGCCGTGGCTGCGGCTGGGGAAAATCGAACTCGCCGGGGTGCACGGCAAAGCCGAACTGACCGACTGGGCCGCCAAAGCCGACAGCGAAGCGGGCATGGCCGACTACTTTCACATGCTGCTGAAAGAAGGCCAGCTAGCCAAGGTCCAGGCACTGATCGAAACCGATGCGGAACTGCTGGCCGCCGTATTGCCCATCGTCGGCAACATCGACGCCAGTCTGAATGTGCGACTGGGCGCCGGCGTGCTGCTGGAAAACTTTACCAACACCGATACCCTGCGCGCCCTGTTGCCGCGTCTGGGCGAACTGTCGCAGCATGCCGATGCGCGGATACGCGCCGATGCCTGCCACTACCTCGGGCTCACCGGTGACACGGCGGCCAAACCGTGGCTGGAGGCACGGCGGGATGACGACGACGCGGATGTACGCGAGATCGCGGCGGAAAGCCTGGAGCGCCTGTCTCCAGCGAAATAACCGCAGGCTGGTCCGACTCCGCCTTCAGTGCTATAGTTTTGAACATATACCGCCCGGGCTTTGGCCCGGGCGGTTTTCGTTTTTCAGCCTTGTTTCAGGAGACCGCCATGGAAATCACGACCCGTCCCGCCATTACCGTATCCGAGCGCGATCTGGATCGCCTCGAAGCCATGCTCGCCGGCCTGCCAGGCAACCAGCCTGGTTTAGAGGCACTGCGCATAGAGCTTGATCGCGCGCAGGTTGCTCTCTCCGAAGCGATGCCACCCAACGTCGTGACGATGAACTCGCGCGTCCGGTTTGCGATCGAGCCGGCTGGCAAGGAAGTCGAGATGACCCTGGTGTATCCGCGCGATTTCACCGGCCGCCCGGATCAGCTGTCGGTGGCCGCACCGGCGGGGATCGCCATGCTGGGCCTTGCAGTTGGCCAGCACATCGAATGGTGTGTGCCCGGCGGCCAAATCGTGCGCGCGCGCATCCTGGACATTCCCTTCCAGCCCGAACGTTCGGGCGACTACACGCTCTGAGCCAGCCTGTGCCCGATGTCACTTCCCGCCGCCTATCTCAGCGTCATCCTGATCTGGTCGACCACGCCGCTCGCTATTCAATGGAGCGCGCAGGGGGCCAGTTTCAGCTTTGCGGTGATGTCGCGCATGCTGATCGGGCTGGCCATTTGTCTGGTACTGCTGCGTGTTACCCGCACCGCATTTCCCTTCACCCCGGCGGCGCGGCAACTGTATGCGATCAGCGGGCTGTCGATGTGCGTGGCGATGTTGCTCACCTATTGGGGGGCGCTGCACATCCCGTCCGGGCTGATTTCGGTCATCTATGGACTGTCCCCCCTGATGACGGGCTTGTTCGCCGCACTGTGGTTGAGTGAGCACACGCTTACGCGAACGCGCCTGGTCGGTCTGGCACTTGGTCTGATCGGACTATGGGTGATCTTCGGTCAGCCGTGGCCGGGTGGCGACCACGGCACGCTTGGCACGCTAGCCGTGGCGGCCGGGATGTTCTCGCAGGCCCTGGGGCTGGTGTGGATCAAGCGGCTCAATGTACGCATCTCGTCACTCGCCATCACCACCGGCGCACTCGGCGTGGCGGTGCCGTGTTTCGTGCTGGCCTGGGTGATTGCCGATTCGGCGCAGCTGCCGTCCGACATCACGCCGCGCGCCGGTGCCGCCATCGTCTATCTAGGCGTACTGGGCTCGGTGGTGGGATTTACGCTGTATTACTACCTGATCAAGCATCTGGACGCAGGCCGCATTGCGCTGATCACCCTGATCACGCCTGTGGCTGCCCTGTTGCTGGGGCAGACGCTCAACGCCGAATTCATTCCTGCCACGGGCTGGGCCGGGATTGCGCT
>CAYGMS010000016.1:11024-17602 GCA_964350905.1 uncultured Thiobacillus sp.
CCGGCAAACAGCGCATCCAGCGCACTGCGGCTGGCCTGCGCCATCACCGCGCCGCCGCCCTTGTAGGCTTCGGGCCGTGGCACAAACCAGCCGCAATCGTTGACGCGGGTTTTGTCGGCCACGCGATCAGCCGCCAGCTCGCGGCACTGGCCCGAGCGGTGGGCATCAAAGTGCCGGCACAGCCGGCATGCGTGAAGGTCGGTGCGACAGCTGGGGCAAACATCCAGACGCGACAACGGCAGCAGCATGCCGGCCAGGCTGGCGCCGCATTTCCAGCAGACCAGACTCATGAGCGGGGCGACGCCTGACCGGAAGCGTCGGCGTCGAGCAGGGCATGATATTTCAGGTCACCCAGCGAGATTTTTTTCAATGCGCGTTCGTGTGTGGCATTGAGCACCACAGGCGGCGCCATGCCATCCTCGGCGGCCTCGAGCCAGCGCGCAGCACAGACGCACCAGCGGTCGCCGGCCTTCAGTCCGGGGAAACCCAATTCAGGAACAGGGGTGCTGAGATCGTTGCCGCGGCTTTTCGAATACTCCAGAAAGGCCTCAGTCATTTGCACGCATACGGTATGGCTGCCGATATCCTGCGGAACCGTATGGCACACGCCATCACGCGCAAAGCCGGTCATTGGCGACACACTGCACACCTGCAGCCCACTGCCCAACACGTTACGCGCGTCGCTCACATGATGCTCCCCGGACACATGGCTGAAAAATAACACAAGCGCACAGGGTGGACCGGCATCAGGGCTGCTCGGAAAAGGTAATGGGTGCCTGGGTCAGCTTGCCTGCCTGCTGGGCAAGATAATGCGACTGCACGACATGCATCAGCACACTGGGCGCGGGATAACCATCGACAGGCAGATGATGGATGACCTGATACAAGCGGATGGCATTTTGCGTGCGCGGACCGAGCATGCCATCTGGCGTACCCGCATCCAGGCCCAATTCGTTGAGTGACTGCTGCATGGCTTTCAATTGGACCATGCTGAGCGCGCCTGATTCGCCGGACCGCACAGTCAGCGCACTGGCACCCGCCATCTGCTGCGCCAGTTGCGCGACCGACAGGGCGTAGTTCACTGAACGGTTCCACTTCATGATCACATCGAAATTGTCGAACACCATCAGGGCCGGACCTTGCCAGCCCTGGGGCAGGATGATGGCAGCGCTGCCCGCCACAGACGGCAGCGCCGTGGCATCGATTTTCTGCACGCCGAGCCCGCTCCATTCCGATACGGCCAGACGGTTGTTTACGCGGGCATAACGCCAGTCAAAATTGGCCGGCAGACGCACTTCCAGCGCCGCCGGCTCCATGGCACGCCAGCCTGCGCGCTTCAGATAATTGCCCGCCGAGTGCATGGCATCGGGTACGGACTGCCACAAATCAATGCGGCCATCGCCGTCCCCATCCACGGCATAAGCGCGATAGGTGGCGGGCATGAACTGCATATGGCCCATGGCGCCCGCCCACGAACCATTCATGTCGATGGCCTGGACATGCCCGGCGTCAATAATGCGCAGCGCATCCAGCAGCTGATTGCGGAAGAAGGTGCTGCGACGGCCATCAAAGGCCAGGGTCGCCAGGCTGGCCGGAATGTTGTGACTGCCCATGGTGGAACCGAAATTGGTTTCCAGGCCCCAGAATGAAACCAGCACGGTCTTCGGTACGCCGTATTTCTGCTCCACCGCGTCCAGCAGCGCGGCATGCTCCTGCAACAAGGCCTGTCCACGCGCAACCCGGGCGGGCGTCACGCGCTTGTCCAGGTAATCGATAAAGGTCTGCAGGAATTCGGGCTGACGCCGGTCAAGCTCGACCACCTTCTCGGCCGGCTCGATGCCGGTCAACGCGGCATCGAGCGTGGCAGGTGAAATGCCTTGTGCCAGGGCCTCCTGACGAAACTCGGCCATCCAGCTTTCAAACGCCGTCTGGGCATGAACAGGAAAAGCCACCAGCGCAGCCAATAGATAACAAACTTTACGCATGTCGTTGCAACCAGTATTCGAGTAACGCCAGATGCCACAGCTTGCTGCCCTGGATGCGGGTGTGGTGTTGCTCCGGCGCGTCCAGCAGCTTGTTCACATAGGCGCGGTGATACAGGCCGCGTTCGCGGCACGCCTGCGAATTCAGGATGTCCTGCATGAAGGTCAAAAATTCGCCGCGTACAAACTTGAGTGCGGGCATCGGAAAATAGCCTTTTTTGCGATCGATCACCGCGTCGGGGATCAGACCGCGTGCAATGGTTTTCAAAACATGTTTGCCCTCGGATGCCAGTTTCAGTTGGGGTGGCATTTGCGCTGCAAGTTCCACCAGCTGGTGATCGAGAAAAGGCACACGTGCTTCCAGCCCCCATGCCATGGTCATGTTGTCGACGCGCTTGACCGGATCGTCAGTGATCAACATGGTCGTATCCATGCGCAGCACCTGGTCGATGAAATCATCGGCGAACGGCTCGGAGAGGTGGCTGGCGATGGTCTGCGCGGTGTAATCCGGACCATGATACGCAGGGTTCACCATCTCCAGAAACTCGTCGTGATCGCGATCGAAGTAATGCGCGCGGAAGCGCTCCAGCGGCGACCCCGATGTGGCGGCCGCCATGCGCGGATACCAGAAATAGCCGCCGAACACTTCGTCCGCCCCCTGCCCGCTTTGCACCACCTTGACGGTTTTGCTGACCTGCTCGGACAGCAGATAAAACGCCACCGCGTCCTGCGCGAACATCGGCTCGCTCATGGCGTCGACCGCTTCGGGCATGCGGCGCAGCACTTCCGGGTTGGGAATGAGAAATTTGTGATGGCGGGTGCCATACATGGCGGCAACCGGATCGGAATACTCGAATTCATTGCCGCGTTCTTCCGGCTGATCTTCAAAACCCACCGAAAACGTCATCAGGTCGGGCACGCCCTGCTCGGCCAGCAAGGCCACCAGCAAACTCGAATCCAGGCCGCCGGACAGCAACACGCCCACCTTGACGTCGGCAATCTCGATGCGCTTCTTCACCGCCTGCCGCAGGCTCTCGTGTATCGCCTCGGTCCATTCGGCTTCAGTCTTCGGAATGGCCGGACGTTGCGCTTTCAACGACCAGTATTTGTTGTGCCTGAGTTCACCACGCGCATTCACCGTCAGCGTGGTGCCGGGTGCCAGTTTGCGGATGCCATTGAAAACCGTGCGCGGCGCCGGCACCACCGCATGCAGCGTAAACAGATGATGCAACGCGACGGGGTCCAGTCCGGTGTCCACCTCGCCGGCGGCCAGCAGCGCCTGCGGGGTGGAAGCGAAGCGGAAGCCCCCCCGGTTTTCGCTGTAATACAGCGGCTTGATGCCGAGGCGGTCGCGCGCCAGAAACAGCGTCTCGCGATTCCAGATGGCAAACGCGAACATGCCGTGCAGGCGCTCGACGCAGGCATCACCCCATTCCAGATACGCACGCAAGATGACCTCGGTGTCGCCGTTGGAGTGAAACACATGACCGTGCCCGATCAGCTCGGCACGCAACTCCGGATAGTTGTAAATAGTGCCGTTGAACACCAGCGTGGTGCCGCTGGCGACGTCGATCATCGGCTGCCGCGAGCGCGGCGACAGATCAATGATGGACAAGCGCCGATGCCCCAATCGTACCGGCCCGTCGGCATGCTGGCCTTCGGCATCGGGCCCGCGTCGTTCCAGCTTTGCCAGCATCCGCGCCATCGTCGCCGCTTCGGGCGGCGTGCCGTCAAACCTGAATTCACCTGCTATGCCGCACATTCTTTAACCCCTGTTATCCACGAAGAAACGCAAAGAAAAGCATCGGGGGTTTCCTTCGCGTTTCTTCGCGCCCTTCGCGGATAAATGTCTTGTTTCAAGCCACCAGCGGCGGCTCGTCCATCAGCGCAATCTGCTCGCGCAGTTCGAGTATTCGGGCCTGCCAGTACTGCTGTGTATTGAACCACGGAAATGCGGCCGGAAAAGCCGGGTCATCCCAGCGACGTGCCAGCCAGGCCGCATAGTGAATCAGGCGCAGGGTACGGAGCGCTTCGACCAGGTAGAGTTCACGCGAATCGAATTCCATGAAGTCCTCGTAGCCCGTGAGAATTTCATTCATCTGCGCCTGCTGCTCCTCGCGCTCGCCAGACAGCAGCATCCACAGATCCTGTACCACTGGCCCCATGCGGCTGTCATCAAAATCAACGAAATGCGGGCCGGCTTCGGTCCACAACACGTTGCCTGCATGGCAATCGCCATGCAGGCGAATGGCACGCACCGCCCCCGCACGCTCGTAACAATATGCCACACTGGTCAAGGCATGTTCGACCACACTATCCCATGCCGCAACCAGATCAGGCGGCAACCACTTGCCGCTGCGCAGAAAATCACGCGAGGCCAGGCCAAAGGTTTCCAGATTGAGCGCCGGCCGATGTATAAAATCCGCCTGCGCACCGACCACATGAATACGCCCAAGAAAGCGCCCCATCCATTGCAGGGTATCGGCGCGGTCGAACTCGGGCATGCGTCCGCCCTGTTTCGGATAGACCGCAAAGCGAAAGCCCGCATGCCGATGCAGGGTGGCGCCCTTCAGCTCCAGCGGGGCGACCACCGGAATCTCGCGCGCGGCCAGATCGGTGGTGTACGCGTGTTCCTCCAGAATGGCTTCATCACTCCAGCGCTCGGGGCGATAGAATTTGACCACGACGGGCATCGCATCTTCCACGCCCATCTGGTAGACGCGATTCTCGTAGCTGTTCAGCGCCAGCAGGCGGCCATCCGCGCGCAAGCCGGAACTGTCGAGCGCATCGAGTGCGCAGTCTGGGGTCAGCGTGGAATAAGGATGCAATAAATTCATGAGGGTGGACGGGTAAGCCGCTATAAACAGATGATGCCTCAAAACGCCAGCCGGGTCGGTGCACCATGACACATCCCGACCCCTTCAGCATGGACATTTCCCGTCATATCTGGGAGACGCGCTATCGCGCCGCGGACGAGCCGGACATCCAGGCGAGCTGGCGGCGGGTGGCGCACGCCATTGCGGCCGCAGAAGATCAGGACACCACATTGTGGGCCGAACGGTTTTACCGCCTGCTGGAGGGATTTCGTTTTCTGCCCGGCGGCCGCATTCTCGCCGGTGCCGGCACCGGACACCGGGTCACGCTGTTCAACTGTTTCGTCATGGGCGAAATCGCTGACGATCTCGAACACATTTTCGATGCGCTGAAAGAAGGCGCACTCACCATGCAGCATGGCGGCGGCGTGGGCTACGATTTTTCCACGCTGCGCCCGGCCGGCATGGTGGCCAAGGCCAGCGGCAGCATCGCTTCAGGCCCGGTGTCGTTCATGCACATCTGGGATGCGATATGCGCCACCCTGCTGTCGACCGGCGCACGGCGCGGCGCGATGATGGCGACGCTGCGCTGCGACCACCCCGACATCGAAGCCTTTGTTGATGCCAAGCGCGATCCAGCCGTACTGCGGCATTTCAACCTGTCGGTGCAGATCAGCGACGACTTCATGGCCGCCGTGGCGCAGGATCGCGACTGGCCGCTGGTTTTTCCTGCGCCCACCCGCAGTGCGGCAGCAGGCCCCACCACCCTGCGCACGGTGAAAGCGCGCGCCCTGTGGCAGCGCATCCTGCGCGCGGCCTACGATACCGCCGAGCCCGGCGTGCTGTTCGTCGATGCCATCAACCGCGACAACACCCTGCATGACAGCGAGACCCTGACCACCACCAATCCGTGTGGCGAAATTCCTTTGCCGCCCTACGGTGCCTGCAACCTCGGTTCACTCAACCTGACTGCTTTCGTTACGTCGCCATACAGCGCCGATGCCAATCTCGATCTGCAGGCGCTGGCAGACTCGGCAGCTTGGGCGGTGCGCTTTCTCGACAACGTCATCGACGTTTCCCGCTATCCGTTGCCGGCCCAGGCGGCACAGGCCCGGCATACCCGGCGCATCGGGCTCGGTATCACCGGACTGGCGGACGCACTGGTGCTGCTCGGCTTGCGTTACGACAGCGAGGCTGCACGCATGCTTGCAACCGATACGATGCGCACGATCCGTGATTCCGCCTATCGGGCGTCAGTTGAACTTGCCCGGGAAAAAGGGGCATTCCCGGGATTCATGCGCGATGCCTTTCTGGCAAGCGGCTTCGCCCGCCGTCTTCCAGACGAACTGCGCGATGCCATCGCCCGGCATGGCATCCGCAACAGCCATGTGCTGGCCATTGCACCGGCCGGCACCATCAGCCTCCTGGCCAACAATATTTCCAGCGGCATCGAACCGATTTTTGCGGCCGACGCAGAACGACGCGTGCTAGGAACGGATGGCCGTTATCGCACCCATCGCGTGATCGATCATGCCCAGCAGCTGTGGCAGCAGCGTGGGCTGAACGGAAATCCCCCCGCGCTGGTCGAGGCGCAGCAGATTGATCCGCTTGCTCATCTCCAGATGCAGGCTGCACTACAGCCTTACGTCGACAATGCCATTTCCAAAACCATCAATGTCGCGGCCGATTTCCCGTTCCAGCATTTCGAGAGCCTGTACCTGCAAGCGCACGCGCTGGGCCTCAAGGGATGCACCGTGTTTCGCCCCAACCCGGTGACAGGTGC
>CAYGMS010000017.1:0-3178 GCA_964350905.1 uncultured Thiobacillus sp.
ACCTTGGACACCACGGCAACCGTAAAGTCCGAGCGAGCCAGTTGCAGTGCTGCGCGCAGGCCGGCGCCGCCGCCACCGATGATGAGTGCGTCAAAGCGGCGCGTGTTCATGCGCCGGTTCACGTGCCTGTGCCAAACAAAATCGCGGCCAGCCACACCACACTGCCTGCCAGTGTCAGGATGACCAGCAGAACCAGCGACAAGCGCAATCCCATTGGGCGAACATAGTCCATGAAGATGTCGCGCATCCCCACCCAGGCATGCAGCGCCAGCGCCATGCCGGTCAGCAACATCAGCACGCGATTCCACAACGGCGCAAACAGCGCCTGCCAGCTGGAAAAGTCGAGGGGCAAGGCCACCAGGAAAACCAGTATCAATCCGGGCAGGCTCAGCGCCAGCACGACTGCCGTCGCCCGTTGCAGCAGCCAGCTTCCTGTCCCGGTATGCGAACCCGTGGCCACCTTCATGCGAACAAACTCCAGGCGGCAATCAGGGTGATCATCGCAGCCAGCAGCATCACTGCCATGCTGGTGCGACGGCTCTGGTGCCGCTCCACGCCCCAGTGCACATCCAAGGCCAGGTGCCGCAAGCCTGCCAACAGGTGATGCACAAATGCCCAAACCATCAGCAGCACAACCAATTTACTCAGCGGGTGCGTCACCCAGTCAGCCACGCGCTGAAAACCGGTTTCGTCTGACAGTGAAACAGACAAGGCCCACACCCCCAGCGGAAAAGCCAGAACCAGCAATGCACCCGACAGCCGATGCAGAATCGACACCCAACCCGCCAGCGGCAGGTGAATGCGAAACAGATTGAGGTAGACGGGGCGAGAGTCTGATTTCACTGCTTAGCCAGAAAACCGGATGCAGGCTTAACGACGCTTGTCTGACATGTTCAGTTTCCGCGTCCCCGTTTTGATAGTCTTCTTGGCCGGGCTCTTCAGGCCCTTTTTTGCCGCGGCGGCCACCGCCGGCGGTACGCGTTCGAGCAATCGTGGATCAAACGGCTTGGGCAGGATGTAATCCGGACCGAAAACCAGCTTCTTCAGTTTGTAGACTTTCAGCATCGACGCCGGTACGGGTTCGCGTGCGAGTTCGGCCAACGCACGCACGGCTGCAATCAGCATATCCTGGGTGATTTCCTTGGCGCGTGCGTCGAGCGCACCGCGGAAGATGAAGGGGAACCCCAATACGTTGTTGACCTGATTGGGGAAATCCGAACGCCCGGTTGCCATGATGAGATCGCTGCGCGCAGCCTTGGCCTTTTCCGGCAGGATTTCAGGATTGGGATTGGCGAGGGCAAATACCACCGGCTTGTCGGCCATGCTTTTTACCATCGCCGGGCTCACCAGGTTGGCACCCGATACGCCGACAAACACATCCGCGCCCGCCATCGCGTCGGCCAGTGTGCGCAATTTGGTCTTGCGTGCAAATGCTTTCTTGAAACTGTTGAGGTCGGTTCGTTCTTTGTAGATTACGCCCTTGGAGTCCACGAAAAGAATGTTGCCCTTTTTGGCGCCCATCGCCACCAGCAGGTTCATCGAGGCGATTCCGGCCGCCCCCGCGCCCAGACAGACAATTTTTGCCGTTTCCAGCGTCTTGCCCTGTATATACAAGGCATTGATCAGGCCGGCGCAGATGATGACGGCGGTGCCATGCTGGTCATCGTGAAATACCGGGATATCCAGCTTCTTGCGCAGCGCCGCTTCGATTTCGAAGCAATGCGGCGCAGCAATGTCTTCCAGGTTGATGCCGCCAAATGTCGGTGCGATGGCTTCGACCACCTTGATGAATTCCTGCGGCGTTTTGGCGGAGACCTCGATATCGAACACGTCGATACCGGCAAACTGCTTGAACAGTACGGCCTTGCCTTCCATCACCGGCTTGGCGGCGAGCGGGCCACGGTTACCCAATCCAAGAATGGCTGTGCCATCGGTAATCACGGCAACCAGATTGCCCTTGTTGGTGTAGTCGTAAGCGGTCTTGGGGTTTTTGGCGATTTCCAGCACCGGCTGGGCCACACCGGGCGTGTAGGCCAGTGACAAATCATCTTGGGTGGAACAGGGTTTGGAAGATTCAACCGAGAGCTTGCCCGGCTTGGGCAGGCGGTGGTAATCGAGGGCTTTTTTCTTGGCTGAGTTTTTGGTAACGGGGGCTTGGCTCATGAGGACAGATGCGGGCTGGATGAACAAGCGCCCATTATCGCGGATTTATGAACAATCCGCCCTACCCTGGCCTGCGTGACGGCACCGCTTCAGTTTTTCCAGATTTTGAGCTGGGCACGCAGACGGGCTACGGCTTGGGAATGCAGCTGACAGACGCGCGATTCAGAGACGCCCAGAACCAGGCCGATTTCCTTCAGGTTCATGTCCTGTTCGTAGTACATGCCCATCATGCTGCGCTCGCGTTCGGGCAGGTGGTGAATCGCACTCACCAGGCTGTCGCGAAAGCCTCCGTCTTCCAGCACCGCGAGCGGGTCGTTACTGCCGTCAACCAGGTAGCGCTCCAGAAAACTGGCACTGTCCTCGTCCGAAAAATCTTCGTAATACAATAACTGGGAGCATTTCACATCGCCCAGCATGGATTGATATTGTTCAATCGGCATGTCGAGTTCGGCAGAAATTTCCTGCTCGCTGGGGGACTTGCCGTTGCGCTGTTCCAGGCGGTTGATCGCCGATTCGATTTGCCGCGATTTTTGCCGGACATGGCGGGGAAGCCAGTCCGCTTCGCGCAATTCGTCAAGCATGGCACCGCGTATGCGCTGGGTAGCATAGGATTCGAACTGGGCGCCCTGGGTGCCGTCAAAGCGTCCAACCGCATCCATCAGTCCGATCAGGCCGACCTGGATGAGATCGTCAACCTCAACGCTGGCGGGCAGACGCGCCATCATGTGATATGCAATGCGCTTGACCAGCGGCGCATATTTCGTGACTTGTTCGTCTTGCGACGATTGTTTACCGACCATGTTTCAGGTTTGTCCTGTTTTGTAACGAGTCGTCAGGCTCGCCTCCTCAGCGCACATTCTAACGGCAAGCGCAGCAAATGCATCACCTTCTTGCGCGAGGTTGTAAATGGCTTGTACGAGGGACGGTTCAAGAAAATGCCGGGCCGCCATTCGAATCTGTTCGCATGCGGCCGGATCGCCCATCAGGCCCACGCTAAATCCCGTGCGGGAATGGG
>CAYGMS010000017.1:3278-16984 GCA_964350905.1 uncultured Thiobacillus sp.
TCGCATGCGGCCGGATCGCCCATCAGGCCCACGCTAAATCCCGTGCGGGAATGGGTCAGGGTCTTGATCAGCCTATAGGCGCGCAGCTTCGATTCCTCTGCAGCATGAACCTCCATGAGCACGGTCTGGATCGCGTCTGGCATCAACGCCAGATCGTCTCCGGCCAGCTCCAGATCAAACACCACGTGGTCATAAGCATGCGCTGCGCTGCGCAAGGCAGGTTCTGTCGCGCTGATCCCGGGCGCATACCAACCCTGGCCATGCGCCAGGGGCAAGGTCTGCAATTGCCCGCGTTCAAGTTGCTGTTTCCAATTGAACAGGCTGCGCGTCGGATAATTGCCAAGCAAACGCCCACGCGTGTCTACTAACAGTGCTGTTTCACCTCGCTGGTGGAGCGTCTGTAGCAATTGAAAGGTCTGGTCAGTGGAGCCAAGGAAACAATAGATGCAACGCAACGGCTGTTCCGCTTGCCGGCGCCTGAGCCCCGCTGCCTGATCAGTCGGCATGCATGCCTTTTACGGTACGTGCACGCATTTGCGGATGTTGATGTTCTGCACGTTCTGCCTCAACGCCGTCAAATAGCGGCCAATCTTCGGCATCTAGCGCATACGGGGTGGCAAGCTGTCCCCCTTTGAGCGCTCGGTCAATGAGATAGGCGGCGTTGGGCACGTGGAGGTCTTCCGGCACACGCTGGCCGCCGCTGATATACGCCAGCGGCAGACGATGACGGATCAGGCCATCGAGTGCGGCACCCGGCTGCGGTGCCTCGTCAAGCTTGGTAAGAATGCAGGCAACCGCGCCTTCGCCAAAACGCGTCATGGCCTGTTCGATTGCCGCCCCCTGTTGATTGGCGGCAATCACGATCAGCCGCCGCACACCCAATGCGTCAAGCAAGTGTCCTTCGCGGGTGCGCGGGTCGGATGGAGCAAAGCCGGCGGTATCGATCAGCACCAGTTTTTTGGCGGCCAGCCGGGGCAGCAGCTGGGCCAATTTTGTCTGGTTTTCTGCCACATGCAGCGACACGCCCAGCAGGTCGGCATACACCGTCAATTGCGCTGCAGCCCCAATCCGGTAAGCATCGGCGGCAACCAGGGCGACGCGCCCGGCACCATGGAATTCGACGCCGCGTGCGGCAAGCTTGGCCAGGGTGGTGGTTTTACCCGATCCGGTCGAGCCAACCAGCGCAAAACATCCGCCCTGTGCCAGCCCGCCGGATTCACGTGGCTGCACGGGCAGATTACGGATCAGCACCTGGCGCAGCCAACGCTGGGCGGCATCGGTATCAAGTCCCCGCGGCAGGCGCGCGGCCAGTGTGCGGGCGAGCGCGCTACCAAACCCGGCAGCAAACAGGGTTTGCATCACGGCCACCCGAACCGGGTCGCGGCGCCGGGTGGCCCCCCAGGCAAATCCTGCCAGCTGGTTTTGCAGCATTCCGCGCAAACGTCCCAATTCGGCGAGGATGCGTGAGCTGCCGGTGGAGTCCTGGGTCTCGCCGACAGCAGGTGCGGCTAACGCGCCATACGCACTGGCCAGCAGTTCAACGCCCTGCGGGTGAGGACGGGTGGACAGGACGACGGCATCATCACCCAACTCGCGGCGAATGCGTGCCAGGGCATCGCGTGCATTCGCCGCCACGAAAACCTGCACACTCATGCATTCCCTCCAATGCTCAGTTCTGTGCTCACCTGCACGATTTTATCGGCTGGCACCTCGGCATAGGCAATCACCGCAAGCTGCGGCAAGTTGCGTCGCAACAATCGCGACAGGATAGCGCGCAGCCCGGGCGAAGTCAGCAACACGGGCGGGTAGCCTTCGCGTTCCTGCTCCGCCAGTGCACGTTCCGCTGCCTCATTCAATGCATCGAGCGTCACGGGAGACAGCAACGCCTCACCCTCATCCCCCATTTCGTTTAGCAGACGGGTTTCGGTCGCTGCCGCCAGTCCCATCACATTCAGTGTGTTGCTGCCTTCAAACAGGCGATCGACAATGCTGCGCCCCAGTGCCGCTCGCACCGTTTCCACCAGTTCATCGATAGCCTGGGTTTTTGGCGCACGCGCAGCCAAGGTCTCAAACAAGGTGCGGCTGTCACGGATCGAGACATGCTCCTCGATCAAACTCTGCAAAATGGTTTGCACGCTGGTCAACGGCAGATGACGCGGCGTCACGTCCTCGGCCAACCCGGGATGGCTGCGGGCCAGTGTATCCAGCAATTGCTGGACTTCGGTGCGCCCCAGCAGTTCGGGAGCGTGCTGGCGGAAAACGGCCTCAACCTGGCGTGCAATGAGTTCGGCTGCAGTCAGCACCACAAAGCCACGTAGCTCGGCTTCCTCTTCCCGGCCCGCTTCGATCCAGACGCCAGTAAGCAAAGTCAGGGGATCGGCCCCGGGCGGACCATCCAGCTTTCCAAGTACATCGCCCATATCCACAGCCAGCACCTGACCGCTGGGAATTTCGCCGTGAGCCACATCCACGCCCTTGAGCGTAATCCGGTAGCTGTTGGGCTTAAGGTCGAGGTTGTCCCGGACGCGAATGAGTGGTACCACCAGTCCCATGTCAGTAGCAAAGCGGCGACGTGCCTCGGTAATTTTAGTGAGTGCCGCCCCGCCCTGATTGCGGTCGACCAGGGGAATCAGGCGGTAGCCAACCTCGAGCGCCAGCACGTCAACTGGCGGAATATCCTCCCAGGTGACGTCAATCGGCGTGGCTTCATCTTCATCTACTTCCAGCAGTTCAACGTCATACACGGCATGGCGTTGACGGCGCATCAACCAGAAACCCACCCCACCCAACAACACCGCGATCGTCAGAAAAGCCAGATGCGGCGTCCCCGGTATCACGCCCAGCGTACCCAGAACGGCTGCGGCCACGTACAGGGTTTGGGGACGGCCAAAAATCTGGGTGGAAAACTCGTGCGACAAATCCTGGTCGCTGGACGAGCGGCTGACCACAATACCCGCCGCAGTCGAAATGATCAGGGCAGGAATCTGGGTAACCAGACCATCGCCTACCGTCAGCAACGCATAGCGACCGAGTGCTTCGGTCACGCCCAGATTGTGCTGCAGGAGGCCTACCGCAACGCCCCCTACCAGGTTGACCAACAGGATAATGATGCCGGCGATGGCATCGCCGCGCACGAATTTGGAGGCACCATCCATGGCGCCATAAAAATCAGCCTCGCGGCCGATATCGCTGCGACGCGTGCGCGCCTCGCCTTCATTGATGAATCCGGCATTCAGATCGGCATCGACGGCCAATTGCTTGCCCGGCATCGAATCGAGCGTGAAACGTGCCGCAACCTCCGCAATGCGCCCCGCTCCCTTGGTAATCACCACAAAGTTGATGATGACCAGGATCAGAAATACCACGAAACCTACGGCAATATTGCCCCCCACCAGGAAGCTGCCGAAGGACTCGATCACCTTGCCGGCCGCGTCCGGACCGGTATGGCCCTGCATCAGGATAATGCGGGTCGAAGCCACGTTGAGCGACAGGCGCAACAGCGTGGTGAGCAGCAATACGGTAGGAAATACCGAAAACTCCAGCGGGCGTCGTGCATTCATGCTGACCAGCAGCACGATCATTGCCAGCGCGATGTTGAGCGTAAACAGCACGTCGAGCATGAAGGTGGGCAATGGCAACACCATCATGGCCAGTATCAGCAATACAAGCGTTGGCACGGCCAGCCGGTTAAGCGGCAACCCCATTACCAGCACGCCTTGCGCGCTCATCCGATCACCTCGTCAACATGCCTACCCCGCCCTGCCTGCTGCTGACGACCTCGCAACTGAGCATGCATTTCCGGACTGCCTTCAGACTCACGCGCCTCGGCCAGCACTTCCTGCCAGGTCATCGCATGGCGTCGCAGATAACGCCACCAGCGCCAGCCCGCATCCAGTGCAGCGGCCAGCACCAATGCCGCCGCCAGTGCCAGCATGCCACGCCCCACCCAGGCTGCGGTGGCGTGCAACGCAGCCGTCATGTCCCCATCGGCCAGGGTCTGTAGCCTCGGCCATCCGCTTGCCAGTGCCCAGCCGACTGCCGCAGCAGTCAGCAGCAGTTTCATGATTGTCTGCGCACCATCAAAGAATGAATCCATCGTGAGCAAGCGGAACAGGGGTTTGAATGGGGAGGCACGTGTCAAATCCGCCTGGGTCACATGCGGCGCAAAGACCCAGCCTGATAGCAGCATGGGGGCCACCAGTGCTGCAACAAAAATGGCAATGAGTACAGGCAAAACTGTCCACAAGGCAGTGGAAGTTGCATCTACCAGGCGCGGAGAAAGCGGATTTGCTGCGTGGACAAAGGCCATCCCGATCAGGTTCTGCAAGGCGTTGAGCAGGCGAGGTGCCAGCCAGCCCAGCGTACCCAACGCCGACACCAGCACCACCCACGCGGTGAGTTCGGCAGAACGCGGCACATCGCCAGACAGACGTGCCTGTTGCAGGCGCTGCGAACTTGCCGGTTCAGTGCGGGAAAGATCAGTTTCCTCGGCCATATTTCTCTCTTGATTTAACTTAGTCTAGCACGAGCAAAGCCCCTGAAATTGCTGCATTCATGGGGAAAACAGTAAGTATTCATGCCGTACATCACCCATATGGATGCAAGGCATGGCTTATCGAAACAGCCAAAAGTTGCCTATTTCAGTGACGGGAAAGGTGTCTTCCATACACAACACCTGATCCCATTAAATAGTACATACCGCTTGATTTGCCTGGCACTGCGCTATACTTCTGCGCAGCATTCAGGTTTAAACCCGGCATCAGACCGAATAAAACCATCAACAAGCACCTACAGGAGGAGTTACATGAAAACGATGTTTGCCGCAGCGGCCATGGCGTCCGCTTTGTCCCTATCCACATCGGCCACAGCTGGCTTTTTCGATTTGACCTTGGCCCCTTTTCTTGGTGGCAGCCTGGGCCAGACAAGCTTTGATATCTCTTGCCCTGCTTCATGTGACGATGCTGACACCGCCTGGAAAATCTATGGCGGGCTGGAAGTCAACGAATACATTTCGATGGAAGTTGGTTATGCCGATCTGGGCAAGGCCAAGATCAGCGGTACGACGTCTGGTACAGCCGAAGCCAATGGCATGACGCTCCAACTGATCGGAACCTATGCACTCAATCCCAGCTTTTCCCTGGTTGGCCGCGGCGGCATGAATATTCTGAATCTCGACGTAAAAACAACTGGCGGTCAGGTCCTTGACGAAGGTGATACTGACGTTGCGTGGTCATTGGGCCTCGGCGCGCACTACAACATTACCCAATCGATGGGACTTCGCGTGGAATGGGAGCGCTATTTTAAAGTGGGTGACGCGGATACAACCGGCGAAATGGATATTGACCTGATCTCCGCCGGACTGGTATTCAAGTTCTAAACGCAACATCAGGCAATAAAAAAGGGGCATCGAGCCCCTTTTTTATTGCCTGTTTTCCGGCGCGTAGCCACCGGTCGTGCGTGTCGGTGCTTAGCTCACTTCATCGATCCAGGCCATCTGGATCGCTTCCAGGATTTTTTCGCCCGAATGCTCGGGCACATCGTCAAATTCCGGCAGTTCCGTCACCCAGCGATGCAGGTCGGTGAAACGGATGGTGCGCGGATCGATTTCCGGATGCGCTTCGGAAAGCTCGATTGCGATATCGAGAGAATCTGTCCATTTCATATCAATGACCTTCCTTGACCATATTGATGGTGTATTTGGGGATTTCTATCACCAGGTCGCTGCTATTGACGCGTGCCTGACAGGACAAGCGGGATTGCGGCTCCAGGCCCCAAGCCTTGTCGAGCAGATCATCCTCTTCTTCTGTCGAAGCTTCCAGCGAATTGAAGCCTTCACGCACCACCACATGGCAGGTGGTGCAGGCGCAGGATTTCTCGCAAGCGTGTTCAATTTCGATGCCATTGGCAAGCAAGGTGTCGCAGATGGTTTCGCCGGACTTGGCATCGATCACGGTGCCTTCCGGACAGAGTTCTACATGGGGCAGTACGATGAGTTGGGGCATGGTTTGAATTACTCGCAGTCAGGCTGCCGGGGGAAATGGATTGGTAAGAATGGCGAAAATATCGTTCCTGAATTGTAACCGCGCTAGGGTTGTCGTTTCTGTCTCTCGCCATTTGGTGAGTACACAGGCTTTCGGCTTGGCCACAACGCCACCTTGCTCAGCCGAAGGTTTCCAGTTTCTGTCCGGCCATGGCGCGGCGCACGTTCTGATCCATGCGGCGCTGGGCGAACTCCGTGCTCACCGCATTCAACGCTTCGACCCCGCGCTTGATCGCCTGATGATCTGTTCCGGCCAACAGGCTTTCCAGCGCAGCAATCCTTGCATTGATCGCATCAGTTTCGGTTGAGTCCAGCAATGCACCGTCTTCCAGCATGGCTGCCCGGGTAGCCGCGATCAGTCCCTGTGCATCGACGATTTGCTCGTTAAGCGCGCGGGCATACATGTCGCCCTTGGCATGGGTAAACGCATCTTTCAGCATGCGGGTGATTTCATCATCACCCAAACCATAGGACGGCTTGACCTGCACGCTGGCCTCGACGCCAGAACTCTGTTCGCGCGCCGACACCGACAACAGACCGTCTGCGTCGACCTGGAACGTGACACGGATGCGCGCAGCACCGGCAACCATGGGCGGGATACCGCGAAGCTCAAAGCGCGCCAGCGAACGACAGTCTGCCGCGAGTTCACGCTCGCCCTGCAGCACATGCACGCTCATCGCGGTCTGGCCATCCTTGAATGTCGTGAATTCCTGAGCACGCGCGGTAGGAATGGTCGTATTGCGCGGAATGACTTTTTCAGTCAGGCCGCCCATCGTTTCCAGGCCCAGCGACAGGGGAATCACATCGAGCAGCAGCCAGTCATCACCAGCACGGTTTCCCGCCAGCACATCGGCCTGCGTTGCAGCGCCAATTGCAACGACCTTGTCAGGATTGAGGTTGGTCAGCGGGGTCTGCTTGAAAAAATCAGCCACAGCATGTCGAACACAGGGCATCCGGGTCGAGCCACCAACCATGACGACACCCTTGACGTCATCCGCGCTCAAATCCGCATCGCGTAATGCCTTGCGGGTCGGGACCAGGGTCTTGTTGACCAGGCCGGCGGTCATGGCAGTGAAAGCGGTTTGGGTGAGTGTTGCGTCCATCACTTCACCGGTCGACAACACGGCGGTGACACGCACGTCCGTATGCTCGGTCAGCGCTTCCTTGGCGTCGCGCGCCTTGGTGAGCAGCAGGCGCATATCGCCCGCCGACAAGGGAGAAAAACGTCCTTGCTCAACCATCCAGCAAAAAACACGCTGGTCGAAATCATCCCCCCCCAGCGCCGAATCGCCATTGGTGGCAAGCACTTCGAATACGCCCTTCGACAGTTTCAGAATCGAAATGTCGAACGTGCCCCCGCCCAGGTCATACACGGCATAAACACCCTCTGACGCATTATCGAGGCCATAGGCAATGGCTGCCGCAGTCGGTTCGTTCAACAGGCGCAGCACATTCAAGCCTGCCAGTTGTGCGGCGTCCTTGGTGGCCTGGCGCTGGGCATCATCAAAATAGGCAGGCACGGTAATCACCGCACCCACCAGTTCACCGCCCAGTGCGTCTTCGGCACGCTGGCGCAGAACCCTGAGAATTTCGGCTGAAATTTCAACCGGGCTTTTTACGCCAGCGGCCGTTTTCAGTTGCACCATCCCGGGCGCATCGACAAAGCGATACGGCAGGCTGGCGCTGTCATCAATATCCGCCAAGCCGCGTCCCATAAAGCGCTTGACTGATGCAATCGTGTTGTGGGGATCGTTGTTCTGCGCAGCCTGGGCGGCATAGCCTACTTCGACATCGCAGTTGGCGTGGTAACGCACTACCGACGGCAGCAGCGAGTGCCCTGCCTTGTCGTCCAGAATCAGCGCCAGGCCCGAACGCACCGTGGCCACCAGCGAATTGGTCGTGCCCAGATCAATGCCCACCGCCAGCCTATGCTGGTGCGGGGCAGTAGACATGCCGGGTTCGGCAATTTGCAGTAAGGCCATATGTTTTAGTTTTCCAATTCTTCGTAAACATCGCCCACTTCGGCAATGAGCTTGTCCATGAAACGTAGCTGACGCACGGCTTCTGAAGCAGCGGCAAAATCATGCGCCGCATCGATCAGATCGGCGAGTTGCGTCTCGATACGTCGATGCGAGGTACGCAGGTCAGTTGTCAAGTCATCCAGCGCCGTCATGTTTTTGTCAGCGCGGGCCGACTCGATGGCCTCGCGCCATTCCATCTGCTGCATCAGGAAAGCGGGTGCCATTTTGGTATTGCTGGCATCGAGTGCGTCGATCCCCTGCAACCGCAGCAGATACACGCCCCGATTGACCGGATGCTTGAGCGTCTGATAGGCCTCGTTGGCCTGCGTGGCCCACTGCATCGCTACCCGTTGCTCGGCTTCGGTCTTGGCGGCAAAGCGATCCGGATGAACTGCGTTCTGCAGTTCCCGATATGCCGAGTCAAGCCGATCCCGGTCAAGCGCATACGATTGCGGCAGGCTGAACAGTTCGAAATGATTCTGGGTTAAATCCATGTCAGGTAACCAACGCCAGGCGTTAAAAACACCTGGCGCCTCTTGCTTCAAAGCAGTTCAAGCGCGCAGCAATCAGACGTTGAACGACTCACCGCACCCGCATTCATTCTTGACATTCGGGTTGTTGAATTTAAAACCTTCGTTCAGGCCTTCACGAGCGTAATCCAGTTCGGTGCCGTCGAGATAAGTCAGGCTTTTGGGGTCAACAAACACGGTCACACCGTGGCTGGTGAAAACCTCGTCACCCTCCGGCACCGTGTCCGCAAACTCCAGCTTGTAAGCCATGCCGGAGCAGCCCGTGGTACGCACGCCGAGGCGGATACCGATACCATTGCCGCGTTTGGCCAGATAGTTGGTGACGTGTTGTGCCGCGCGCTCGGAAAGTGTCACCGCCATGACTTACTCCAGACCTTTTTTCTGTTTGTAATCGCTGACCGCAGCCTTGATGGCATCCTCGGCCAGAATCGAACAATGGATTTTCACCGGTGGCAACGCCAGTTCCTCAGCGATGGCCGTGTTCTTGATTTCCATGGCCTGATCGAGTGTCTTGCCCTTGACCCATTCGGTCACCAGCGAGCTTGACGCAATCGCCGAGCCGCAACCATAGGTCTTGAACTTGGCGTCTTCAATGCGGCCGTCAGCACCGACCTTGATCTGCAGCTTCATCACGTCGCCGCAGGCGGGCGCGCCCACCATGCCGGTGCCTACACCGTCGTCTTCCTTGGTGAACGAGCCGACGTTGCGGGGGTTTTCGTAATGGTCGAGTACTTTATCACTGTAGGACATATGTGTTCTCCTTGCTTCAAATTCTGGATACGGCCTACGGCTGCATCCAATTAACCCTGCACCAATTAATTAATCAATGCGCAGCCCACTGCACGCTATTCAGATCGATGCCTTCCTTGAACATTTCCCACAAGGGGGAAAGCTCACGCAGTTTGTCGATCTTCTCGTGCAGCAGCTTGATGGCGTAGTCGACTTCTTCCTCCGTCGTGAAACGGCCGATCGAAAAGCGGATCGAACTGTGCGCCAGTTCGTCGCTGCGGCCCAGGGCACGCAGCACATAGGAAGGTTCCAGGCTGGCCGAGGTACAGGCCGAACCGCTGGACACCGCCAGGTCCTTGATCGCCATGATCAGCGATTCGCCTTCGACAAAGTTGAAGCTGACATTGAGGTTGTGCGGCACCCGCTGCTCCATGTCGCCGTTCAAATGGACTTCCTCGATATCCTGAAAACCAGCATAAAGACGGTCGCGCAGCATACGGATGCGTTCGTTTTCGGTCGCCATTTCTTCCTTGGCGATGCGAAAGGCTTCACCCATGCCAACGATCTGATGCGGGGCCAAAGTACCCGAGCGCATGCCACGCTCGTGACCGCCACCATGCATCTGCGCTTCCAGGCGTACGCGCGGCTTGCGGCGTACGTATAGCGCGCCGATGCCCTTGGGTCCGTAAGTCTTGTGTGCCGAGAATGACATCAGGTCGACCGGCAGTTTGCTGAGGTCAATCGGCATCTTGCCGGTGGCCTGCGCCGCGTCGACATGAAAAATCACACCTTTTTCGCGGCAAATCTTGCCGATGCCTTCAATGTCCTGAATCACGCCGATTTCGTTGTTGACCGCCATCACCGAAACCAGCACGGTGTCCGGGCGAATCGCGGCACGCAGCACATCCAGATCAAGCAGGCCGTTTTCCTTGACGCCCAGATAGGTTGCCTCGAAGCCCTGGCGCTCCATCTCGCGTACGGTGTCGAGCACGGCCTTGTGCTCGGTGCGCACGGTGATGATGTGCTTGCCCTTGGTACCGGAATAGAAATGCCCGGCGCCCTTGATGGCGAGGTTGTTCGATTCGGTGGCGCCCGAGGTAAACACGATTTCCTTGGGGTCGGCGCCAACCAGCGCAGCCACATTTGCACGTGCCTCTTCCACCGCCTTGTCGGCCGTCCAGCCATAAGGGTGCGAACGCGATGCCGGGTTGCCGAATTCCTCGGTCAGATAAGGAATCATCTTTGCGGCCACGCGGGGATCGACCGGAGTAGTGGCGGAATAATCGAAATACAGTGTCTTCATCGTTTTACCCAAGTTGAATCATTCAAGCAGCCAGCGTGATCTTCGAAGCACGGCGGTCCTGCAATACCTTGTCCTTGCACGCATCCTGTCTGGCCACCAGTGTAGCCAGCGTTACGTTGTCCAGATAGTCGTAGATGTGGGCATTGAGCCCGGTCCACAAGTCATGTGTCAGGCAGCGATGTTCGTCGTGGCAATTTTCCTTGCCGCCACACTGGGTAGCATCGATCGGTTCGTCCACGGCACGAATAATATCGGCCACACTCAGCTCGGCAAGCGGGCGGGCAAGGTAATAACCGCCGCCAGGACCGCGGACGCTTTCAACCAGTTCATGGCGACGGAGGCGACTAAACAGCTGTTCCAGATACGACAGGGATATATCCTGGCGCTCACTGACACCAGCCAGCGTTACCGGACTTTTACCGCCACGCAAAGCCAGATCCAGCATTGCCGTGACTGCGAAGCGACCTTTGGTAGTCAATCTCATGACTCATTCTCCTGAAATTTCGCCCGATACTATAAAATTCCCGAGCATTTCAGTCAACTATTACTTACCTGAGCAAATTAGTCAACTATTTTGTTCAAATAGTTCGGATCGAAATCATCCGGCTTGTCCTGATCGGCGGGTATTTCCACGCCCAGTTTCTGCAACTGAGCCAGGATCAGCTCCAGCCGGTGGTCTGTATGAGCCGAATGGTCGACCAGGCAATGTATGGCCTTCATCACCGGGTCATTCATGTCCGCGGAAATGGCATACGCCGAAAACCCCAGCTTCTCTGCCTGCTGGTTACGCTGTTTCTCGGCGCTGCTATCGTGGATGCGTGCAGGAATCCCCACTGCCGTCGCATCATCTGGCACATCCTTCACCACCACGGCATTGGAGCCGATACGTGCGTTGGCGCCAATCGTGATCGGCCCGAGTATTTTGGCGCCTGCTCCTACCACCACGCCTGGCATCAGGGTGGGATGACGCTTGCCCTTGTTCCACGAGGTGCCACCGAGGGTCACACCGTGATAGAGCGTGCAGTCGTCACCAATTTCGGAGGTTTCGCCCACCACCACCCCCATGCCATGGTCAATAAACACGCGGCGGCCTATGGTCGCCCCGGGGTGAATTTCGACCCCGGTCAGCCAGCGGCCGATATGGGAGATAAAACGTGCCAGCCACTTCCATTCCATGCGCCACAACTTGTGTGACAGGCGGTGAATCACCATGGCATGAAAGCCCGGATAGGTCGTGATGACTTCAAATGTCGAGCGCGCCGCAGGGTCGCGGTCAAACACCACGGCAATGTCTTCCTTGAGTTGGTTGAGCAGGTTCATGCGTCTGAGGATGCTATTTCCGAGTTATTTAGTCAACTATTCCGGATGACGGTTCCGTAACGGGCCGGCAAGTCTTTTGGCTATTTGTGCGGCGGTCAGGATCCCGCGCAGGATATTCACTTCTTCCTGTGCCAGGCGGGTGCGCGCAAACAGCCAGCGCAATTTCAGCATCAGTTTTCCGGGTGAGCCCTGGTTGAGAAATTCCAGCTCGGTGAGTGCCGTTTCCAGATGTTCGTAAAACCGCTCGACATCGTCCAGCCTGGCCGCATCGATCTCGGGCTGTGGCCAGGATGGGTGCTGAAGCCAGGCCTGGCGGATTTCGTAACTCAAAACCTGTACTGCCGCCGCCAGGTTGAGCGAACTGTAGTCCGGGTTGGCGGCAATCGTCACCAGCCCCTGGCACAGGCTTAGCTCCTCGTTCGACAAGCCGCTGGTTTCATTGCCGAACACCAGTGCCACCGGCGCAGATTGCGCCTCGGTCAGCAACCGGACAGCCGCCTCGGGCGGTGTCAGCACCTCGGTCATGATGTCGCGTCGACGCGCCGACACGCCGAATGCTAGCGTGGTGCCGGCGAGCGCCTCTTCCAGCGTATTGCAGACGCGGGCCTGCGCCAGCAGGTCACCCGCACTCGCGGCCATCGCATCGGCCTGGCTATTCGGGAAAAGATAAGGCTGGACAAGATAAAGCTGGGACAGGCCCATCGTCTTCATCGCCCGCGCCGCGGCACCGATGTTGCCGGGATGACTGGTACGTGCCAGAACAATTCGGATATTGGCGAGAAGTTTCGGGTCAGCTTGCGTCATACATCAAGTAAAATGCTCGTTCGTTCTTTGAATTTATAGCCAGACACCATGCATCCCATGCTCAATACGGCGGTGAAAGCCGCACGCAAAGCCGGGGCGATCATCAATCGCGCCTCACTCGACCTCGACCAGCTCACCGTACGCAGCAAGCAGGATCGCGATTATGTCAGCGAAGTCGATCAGATGGCCGAGCGTGCCGTCATTGAAACCCTGCTCGATGCCTACCCGAATCATGGGATTTTAGCAGAGGAGTCCGGCACGGCTGACGCCAAGAACGGTGAAGATTATCAATGGATCATCGATCCGCTCGACGGCACCACCAACTTCCTGCACGGTCTGCAGCAATATTCGGTTTCCATCGCCCTCAGGCAAAAAGGCCAGATCACCCAGGCCGTGGTGTTTGACCCGGCCCGCAACGAACTGTTTACCGCCAGCCGTGGGCGCGGCGCCATGCTCAACGACCGCCGCATTCGCGCCAGCAAACGTAACAAGCTCGCCGAATGCCTGATCGGCACGGGCTTCCCCTACACCGATTTCAGTCACGCCGAAGCCTACATCAACATGTTCCGCGACATGATGCGTGCCACCTCGGGCCTGCGTCGCCCCGGCTCGGCCGCGCTCGACCTCGCCTATGTGGCCTGCGGCCGCTACGACGGCTTCTGGGAAATGAACCTGAAACCCTGGGATCTCGCTGCTGGCAGTCTGATTGCGCAGGAATCGGGCGCACTGGTCGGTAATTTCATGGGCGACGAAGGCTTTCTGGATTCCGGCAACATCGTCGCCGCCACGCCAAAAATCTTCGCGCAAATGCTGCAAATACTTGCACCGCATCTGCCACCCGAACTGAAAGTCTGAACAACCCGCCAGCCTGCCCATGTCCATCGCCAAGGAGCCCACTGCCCATACGCCGATGATGGCCCAGTACCTCGGCATCAAGGCACAGCATCCCGACATGCTGC
>CAYGMS010000018.1:0-3396 GCA_964350905.1 uncultured Thiobacillus sp.
GAGGGTCGGCCGGGAATCATGAAAAAATCCCCGTTTATTCTCTAAGCTGCTGATTCGGCTTCGAGAATCCGAAAGCCGTCCGCCAAGACCTCAACCTTTCGACGGAAATCAAGAACATAGTCGCCGAAGCGATTGATGTGTTCCAGGCGGTATGGCGCCAAACCGGCCAGGACTTCCTGATTGATCAGCGCACCCTCGGCCTGTAGCTGCTTCAATACCCGACTCATCCCGACTACGTTGTGCAGGATCACCATATTGGCGACGAGATGGTTGTACTTGATAACCTTGCGTTGCTCGTGGCGCAGGTTCTCAGCGATCTCCCCTTCTCCGCCGAAGAACAGCTTCTTGGCGAAGCCATTGAACTGTTCTGACTTGTTGGTTTCGGAATGGATGAGTTTGCGTAGCTCGACATCGCCGACGTATTTCAGCAAGAACATGGTCCGCACGACCTTGCCCAATTCCTTGAAGGCGAAATACAGTTTGTTCTTGCGGCTGTAGGTTCCCAGACGGCGCAGGATGGCCGAGGCCGAGATTTTGCCGAGCTTGATGGAGACGGCCACCCGCAACATATCCGGCAAATGCGTTTCGATTAGTTGCCAGTTGATGTCGTCAGTGAATAGCCGGTCAATGTGCGCGAACTTTTTACCGCTCTCTGGACGATGGAATACCAGATCCTTGATGCCACGGATACGGGGCATCAGCTTGATTCCAAGCAGATGCGACAAGGCAAAAACCGTGTAGCTCTGGGCTTGCGTATCACCATGAATGGTGTCCGGTCGGATGTCCGAGGTATTGGTCATCAAGCCGTCGAGGATGTGCGTTCCCTCGTAGGTGCCACAGGAAATAAAGTGGCTGAACAAGGCAATGAACTTGTCGGAGACGTGGTAGTAGCCGATGCCGCCGTAGCCACCGTAACGGATGTGATGCTCGGAAATCAGGTTCTGCTCGTAGAGGTTCCATTTCGTACCATCGGCTGAGGCATGTTTTCCTGACCCCCAGTAGCTGGGCAATTCAAACTTGTTGTAGGCATTGATCACTTTGACGATGGCTTGTTCCAGCGCCTCTTCCGTGACGTACTTGATGTTGAGCCAGGCGACCTGTTTTCGGCTCATGCCGCGAATCGAGCGCGCAGTCTGGGTGGGGCCAAGATTGCAGCCGTAACAGAATAAGGTACTGATCACTCTTGGGCGCAATTCCTCGATCCGGCTTTCGGTTCCCATCAAGGGCCGGAACAACTTATGCAGTTGCAGCCAGCGCTCTGTATCGATCAGCACGTCAACGATGCTGACGTTCTCCATGTGCTCCGTGATCAGATGATCGATCTGGCGGATGCCGGGTAGCAGTTCGCTGGCCGGTGGTTTTTTCAGGATCAGACGGCCGTCAACGATTTCGGCGTGGGCATTTTCCGGGAACACGGCATCGACGGCTTCAGCGGTTTCTAACAATGCAACTTTCAGTGCCTGGGTGAACGCCTTGGGACCGGTTTCGATCCCCGTCACCTGTCCATATTCAGTCAGTTCGCGAGCCAGGGTTGCATCGTCAACCAACTGTTCGCGATAGTCGTCGTAGCGCTCGCCGTGCTGGATAAAGAGATCGCCTGACTTGAGCTCATCGCGAATGGCGTACAGGACTGCCAGTTCAAAGTAGCGGCGGTTTATTGTGGCAATTCGCCCATCGGTGCGCTCCGTGACAACCAGCTTGCGCCAAGCGCTGGGCAGCCATTGGAGATCTTGTTCTGCATCCAGTTCGAGTAAAGAAATCGGCACCATTTCGTGACGCGTGCTGCGCAGCCCCTGCAATACCTTCATCATCCGGATCAAGGTATCGTCCTCGCTACTGCTCTGTGGATTGATGATTTCGATACAATTGAGTAGTTGGGCGCGAACGGCCTTGTAGGGTTGAATGAGGAACGGCAGATGATTGCGGCCAGCATAGGCCATATGTTCGTCGCAGATGGCCACCAAATCGTCTACGTCCGCGATCAGGCTGGAGCCGATGGCTTCGACTCGCTGCTGGTCGGTGCCATTGATCTGATAGGCCAGCAGCACCTCCTTCAATTGTCCGATCAGGCGATCCGTTCGCTGCTGATGTTCCTGCTGGTACTCCCCCAATTTGTTGCGTGCTTGGTTATCCAGGTTCTGAAGCATGCGCATGAACAGGTCTGCTGCATCATCGAGCGTCTGGGCAAACTGTGCACGGATATAAATGACCGCCAGCGCGTAACGCTTCTGCGGTTTCAGTTCCGCCATCTCGCTGGCATTCAGAGAGCGAGCGATGTAGCGATATTGCTTGAGTTTAGGAACGGGAATGTAAGGCTGGGGCAATTGCTCAACTAGTAATTGCAACCGCCGGATGTGTTGCAGGTAAGAGCGGGTTTCCTTATTGGTTGGCTTTTTCGGTTCCCGTTTGAGCATGTTCCAGGTTGTGCTGGATTCATCCCGGCTGACCTTGAACAGGCTGTCGATCCGTTCCTTCACCTTGCCATCAAGTTGGTTGGCGATCCCCGCAAAATGCACTTCGTGAATCTTCTCGCGAGCATGGATGGCCAATCGATCCAGGACCGTGAAACCGGGCAACTCATAGCGATGATGGACCAGTTCCTCCAGCATCACGTTGATGATATCGGCTACGACGTGGCGGTTGTCAGCGGCTGTCTCGGCGATGTGCTGTAACCAGGCCCGGCCGTCCTGGTTTAATGGCCGGACATTCAGGTATCGACGCAGCGATTCGACTAACCGTTCGCGTCCGGTCGATCGATCGAATTGCAACAACTCGTCCAGCCTCGGCGGGCGAGCGAATCCCGTTTGGGCGACAATGTGCTGACGGATAGCGCTCGGCACATCCTTGAGACGGATAAAGTAACCCAACCGCTGAAACAGCTTCAGGTAGAGAAAAGCTACCGTGCGGGCGGTCGGCCGTTTGACGGTTTGGTCGATGAACGTAATTTCATCGGGTGTCAGGGTATAAATCTCGTCGAGATCCTGTGCCGATGGGTCCGCTTTCAGCCGGGGATACGCGGTCTCGTGAACCTGGGTCATGCCTGCATCACTCCCAGTGCCTGCCGGTTGCAGGGTCGCGGCAGACCGCCTCCAGGAAGCACTCACGGGCATCGGCAATACGATGGATTTCGTCGAGCAAAGTGTAGAGATGATCGTCAAGCATGTCGGTCGATGGTGTCGGGACGGAAAGTTGATATCGTCGTCCGTCCAGATCCATGGGGTGTGCCTGGAACCGTGCAAGGCAAGTGTTCGTCATGTCCCGCAAGGCATTGGCGACACCCCGTCGGCTGCCGTTGAAGGCAGACAAATCTATGGAAATCTCGATCATGGTGAGTGGAACCTCAGGAAGCACTCACGGGCATCGGCAATACGATGGATTTCGTCGAGCAAAGTGTAG
>CAYGMS010000018.1:3496-16887 GCA_964350905.1 uncultured Thiobacillus sp.
CAGGAAGCACTCACGGGCATCGGCAATACGATGGATTTCGTCGAGCAAAGTGTAGAGATGATCGTCAAGCATGTCGGTCGATGGTGTCGGGACGGAAAGTTGATATCGTCGTCCGTCCAGATCCATGGGGTGTGCCTGGAACCGTGCAAGGCAAGTGTTCGTCATGTCCCGCAAGGCATTGGCGACACCCCGTCGGCTGCCGTTGAAGGCAGACAAATCTATGGAAATCTCGATCATGGTGAGTGGAACCTCAGGCAAGCTGGGCAACTGCGCGGTCGAGTCAATTGCTGTTTCCGGCAGCGCTCGATCCAGCCCCTGCTCGAATCGCGCTTTCTGGTTAGGGCTAACCCCATCCAGATAGCGCATCGCAGCCTTCACGTCGCGCCAACCCACGTATTTCATCAACTCACGGATATCCCAGCCGCTCATGCCAGCCCACTGGGCGAACCCACGGCGTAGCGAGTGACTACTGAAAGACTCGGCATCAGCGATGCCGGCCTGGCTGAGCAATTTTCGCAGCACGGGAATGATGCTGCTTGGGGTCATTTCAGCCTCGGACAGATGCCCCCAGCGGTCGACCTTGCGAAATAGCGGTCCCGCTGTCAGTTTGGATAAAGCCAGCCAGTCTTCGACTGCCTCGACCGGACATAGTCGTGATAGCGCTGGACAGGAGTAACTTCGGCCATCCAGGTTGCGATCCCCTTTGCTACGGGGCAAGAAACAGGTCAGCCCTTCGCCGGGCTTGATATCGATGAATTCGATACGAAGGTTAGCCAGTTCGTCGGAGCGGAACCCCCGCCAGAAACCGAGGAGAACCAGGGCTCGATCCCGGCTATGTCTCAGGGCGTTGGCCGAATCTCCCCGACTAACCGCTGCGGCTGTGGCCGATGTCAGCCATTCGGCAACATCTTGCAGAATCTCAATTTCCAGTGGCTTGGCCCGTTTTTCCTGAGCCGGATGCAGGGTTCGGATACCCTTCAGCAGTTGCCGGATTTTGCTGGCCTTGGTCGGGTCAGGAAAACCATGGTCCTGATGCCAGCGCGACAACGCCGAAAGGCGGTGCTTCAGCGTGTTCAGTGACAAGGATTCAGCGTAAGCGGCGAGATATCGGGCAATTGAGTCAATCGTTGCTGGCAACAATCCGCCCCACTCAACCTCGAAATGCTGAATGGCTGACGCATAACTACGTCGGGTATTGGCTCGCTCAGCGGCATCGAGATAAAGACCTACCTTCGCTTCCATGACAGATCTTCCTTGTCAGAACATCATTTTTTTTGCATGCTCACTGACAGCGCGTGCAACGGGGTGGGCCAGCTTTCTCTCTGCGGAGATCAAGAAGAAGCGCTCCTTGATGTCATTCGTTTCACCGACCATATCGACTTTGTAGTGTTCGCAAACCGCCGCCACGCTCAATGCAGGTGTCGGAAAGATTCCCGCGCCGGCTTCGCCGAAGGCCTTCATCAAGGCGCTGTCACTGAATTCCCCGACAATTCTGGGGCGGACATTCATCCGCTCCAGCCAGCGTGGCAAAGCCAGATGAAGGGCGCTGTCCTTGCCTGGCAGTAGCATTGGCGCACCGTGCAGATTGGCCGGGAAACGACTGCCAATTTTCTCCGCTAATGCGGGAGATGCCATGAAGGCAATGCCGGACTCGCCGAGCGGATGGCTGTAGCCTTTGATTTCCGTACCGGGGGGCATGGGGCGATCGGCAATCACCATGTCCAGGCTGTGCAGCGCCAAGTCGGCCAACAGGCGGTCGAGTCGGTCTTCGTGGCAGATCAGCCGAATCGCTTCCGGCAGTTTCAGAACCGGCGCCAGTAAACGGTGAACGATGAATTTCGGTAACACATCGGCAACCGGAATGAATTCAGCCGGCGACACCCAACCCCAGACAGGGTGTTGCCAGCGCATCAACGCTTCGACAGAAACCATGCGGCCGGTAACGACGTCGATTTGCGGCTGATAGTGCAAGAACAGTTCGCCTTGCGTCAGGGCGCGCCGCAGATGCGTTTCGATTTCAAGGCGTCGGTGAGCGGAACGGCCCAGGCAGGGCGTGTGAAAATTGTAGGTACTGCCCTTTTCGGACAGGGCTGGCAGCAAGGCGACAAGGGCGGCGCTCAGCAGATCCTCGGAGCTCCGACCATCGTCCGGATAACAGGCAATGCCGATGTCGCACTCGACGATCACTTCCTTGTCGCCAAACGGGAAGGGGTCAGCGAAGCGCGCCAGAATCTGTGTGGCAACCCGTTCAGCACCACGAGCGTCGGCGTGCAGGAGCAGGGCGAACTCACCATCGCTGATACGGCCCACGGAATCCTCGGCGCGGATGCTATCCAGAAGGCGTTTGGCCGCTTCCTTAGAGAGGTTTTTTGCCCCTTCCTCAAGAAAGGCATAGCGCCGTAAATCTGGAAAGCCGATCAGTAACAAGGTCAGCGGCAAGCCGTCGCGACGTGACAAGGCTATCGCCTGCGTCAGACGGTCGACAAAAAGCTGGCGATTGGCAAGCCGGGTCACCGGATCAAAATAGGCCAGTTCATGGATTTGCGCCTCAAATGCCTTGCGCTCACTGATGTCGCGCACAATTTTGAGCAGGAGCCCCCCGCGCGTATCGTCAATCAGGGATGCGCTGACTTCGACGGGAAAGCGGCGGCCGTCGGCGGTTTGATGCTCGGTCTCGAAAAACTGCTGGCCACGAAGGCGCAGATTTTCCATGTCCACCGGAAAATCAAAGCGCCCGCGCGGCGAGCGCAGACTGTCGATTGGCCTCCCAAGCAGTTCCTGGCGCGGCCAGCCGTAGGTATTGACGGCACATTCGTTGGCTTCAACGATGGTGTTGTTCGCGTCGGCCAGCAGCATGATGTCGTTGGCGGCCTGAAACAATGACTCGTATGGAATGTCTTTGGCTTTGTGCGGAAAATGCTCAGCAATCATGTCTCGTATCTCCTTTGAGCGAGCCTGGGAAAATCCGCTCAGGCGCGCATCATCGACATCACCTGCGCCGCATCCAGCGTTGCCGCTTTCTGCTGGATTTGCGGCAGGTACCGGGTCTGCATCTGTTTGGCCGGGCCCAGCAGATTCTGGAAGGCGTCGCGCAACATGGCCGTATTCATGGTGCGGCCGCCAGCGTAGTAGCGTTTGGCGACCTGTCCCAGGGCATAGGTGGTGGCAAAGGAGAACGCCATGCCGACCGCAACCCCGCCGAACTTGCCCGCCGTCTTGCCGGCGGCCTTGCCGATCAGGCCACCCAGCAGTTTGCGGCCCATCTGTTCGAGATACTGCGAGGTCATCCCGACACCGGCGGCGGCGATGAATTCCTTGATATGCCCCTGATCAAGTTCGACGCCATGCGACTTGCCGATGCCATAGACCATCTTGATCTGCAAGGGAATGATCGCCATCGACGCCCAGGACTGAGGCAGCAGTTCGAGTGCGCCGTTGAGCAGCGCGTAGTTGAGGATGGATTTGTCCAGTTCGGCATCGCTCGCCAGGGCTGGTGACGCAGCGACCGCTGCGGCGCCAGCCGCAGGGGCGAGCGGAATGACTGCGCTCGCTTGATCGGCAAGCAGGTCTGCCTCGCCTTCGATCAGGTCGGTTTCGCTCGCCGTCAATGCCAGCAGGCGTTTCAGTTCGTCGAGAAAATGCCGCTCGCTGTCAATCAGACGGCCATCGGATTCGCACACGCACAAGGCCATTTCATAAGCCAGCTGGCGCTGGCTGGCGTCGGCCAGTATGGCGGTGGCCGACGCCAGCGTCAGGCGCTTGAGCAGCACGTCCTGATACAGACGGGCGAGATCCGGCGCCGCCGTCTGTTCGGCCAGGGATTCCGCGATACGCCGAATTTCCTCCCGTTCGCGATCATCCTTGTTGCTGTCGGCAAAAGCGGCGTGAATGGCTATGGCAAGAATGGCCTTGATGTTTTCCTGAGTCATGGATTTACCTTTCATGTCCGGTGGTGGCGTTGGTGTTGCTGCGGCAAACAAGCGAAACGAGCAACTTGCGTAGCTCTTCAATGAAGAGCACCGAGGAAGCCACGGCGGTTGCCAGCAGCCATTCGTTCAACGACAGATCCACCGTGTCAAAAATCACCTGTGCCGGCGCCCAATGCACCGCGACGATCTGCAGCAGGACTACGCCGGCCAGCGCCAGCCACAGCTTGCCGTTGGCGAAGAACTGCCGGTTGAAGGCACTGCCGTGTTCGGCACGGGCATTGAAGATGTTGAAGAACTGGAAGAGGACGAAGGTGGTGAAGGCCAGGGTCATCGCCTTGGCTTCGCCGGAGGCCTCTATCGCCCAGGCGTAGAGGCCGAGCGTGCCGACGGCCATGGTCGCACCGTACAGACCGATGCGCCACAGGCGCTGCACCGAGAGGATGCCGGCATCGGCCTGACGCGGCGTATCGCGCATGATGCCCGAGCGCGCCGGTTCGACACCCAGGGTCATGGCCGGCGGGCCGTCCATGATGATGTTGACCCAAAGGATCTGGATGGCAGTGAAGGGCGTGGCCAGACCGAGAAAGGGCGCGCCGAGGACAGTGAGAATCGCCCCGACATTGGTCGATAGCTGGAAACGGACGAACTTGATGATGTTCTCGTAGATGGTGCGACCTTCTTCCACGGCGCGGACGATAGAGGCAAAGTTGTCGTCGGTCAGCACCAGCGTGGCTGCTTCCTTGGTTACTTCGGTGCCGGTAATTCCCATGGCCACGCCGATGTCGGCGGTTTTCAGGGCCGGCGCGTCGTTGACCCCGTCGCCGGTCATTGCCACGACATGGCCCTTGGCTTGCAGGGCTTCGACAATGCGCATCTTGTGCTCGGGCGCGACCCGGGCGAAGACGGCACTCTTTTCGACCAGCCGGGCAATTTCGTCCTGACTCAAACCATCGAGATCGCGTCCTTCGTGAACTTCGCCCTTGAGTCCCAGTTCGCGGGCGATGGCCGCAGCCGTCGCTCGGTGGTCGCCGGTGATCATTTTCACCTGAATGCCGGCGGCGTTGCAGGTGGCGATGGCCTCCTTCGCTTCGGCCCGCGGCGGATCGATGATGCCGACCAGCGCATTCAGGGTCAGGTCCTGCACCCAGAACAAGAGGTCGCCGGCCGGATCGAAATCCGCCGCTGGAATGACCCGGCCAGCCAGCGCCAACACGCGCAAGGCCTGATCGGCCAGCGCCTCGTTTTCGGCAACGAAGGCAGCCCGGATCGCTTCGTCGATCGGCAACGCACTGTCGCTTGTCCCGATATACGAGGAGGTGCGCGCCAGCAGCACGTCAGGAGCACCCTTGACGCACATCATGACTCGGTCGCCATCGTGGTGGAAAGTGGCCATGTACTTGGTGGCCGAGTCGAACGGAATTTCGGCGATCCGCGGCCGGTGTTCAAGCACTTCATCGGGCAGCAGCCCCGCCTTGGCCGCCAGGGTCAGCAAGGCTCCCTCGGTTGGATCGCCGATCAGGGCGCCATCCTTGATCCGGGCATCGACGCACAAGGCCGCCGGCAACAGGACATGACCCAGTGTTGGCGCGCCGGAGGCGACGCCTTCGAAGCGGCCTTCACCGCCGTAACCCTCGCCGCTGACCAGGTAACGCTGGCCCTGGGTGTAGACGGCGCGGGCGGTCATCTGATTGAGTGTCAGCGTGCCGGTTTTGTCGGAGCAGATTACCGTCGTGCAGCCGAGAGTCTCGACTGCGGCCAGCTTCTTGACGATGGCGTTACGCTTGGCCATCCGGTGCATGCCCAGGGCCAGCGTCACCGTCACCACCGCCGGCAGGCCTTCGGGAATGGCGGCCACGGCCAGGGCGATGGCGGTCATCGCGGTCTTGATCAGTTCATCCCCGCGCATCAGGCCCATGAAGAACATCAGGCCGACCACGACGGTGGCGATGATCGCCAGCCGCTTGCCCAGGCCATCGAGTTGAATCTGCAAGGGGGTTTCGCCTTCTGCGGTCTCGGCCAGCAGACCGGCCAGGCGCCCCATTTCGGTGTGCATCCCGGTAGCGGTTACCACGGCTTCGAGGCGGCCCCGGGTGACCACGGTGTTCATGAACACCATGTTGTAGCGTTCTGCCAGCACCGCCGATTCCGCCACCACATCCGGCAGCTTCGCCACGGCATGGGATTCGCCGGTCAATGCCGCTTCCGCGACCTCGGCACTGTGCGCGCTCAGCACCCGGGCATCGGCCGGAATGCGGTCGCCGGCTTCGAGCAGCAAAATGTCGCCGGGCACCAGATCAGCCGCCTCGATCTGCTGCATCTGACCATCGCGACGCACCCGGGCGCCGGGCGCCAGCATGTTTTTCAATGCCGCTAGTGCCGCCTCCGCACGATGCTCCTGGAAAAACCCAAGGGCAGCGTTGAGCAGCACGACGATGCCGATCACGATGGCATCCTTGAAGTCACCAATCGCACCTGCCAGTACGGCAGCACCGATCAGGATCAGCACCAACAAGCTCTTGAACTGGTCGAAGAATTTCAACCAGGCGGAACGCGGTGGCTTTTCCGCCAGGCGGTTGGGGCCGTGTTCGGCTAGGCGGTTTATCACTTCCACGCTGCTCAGTCCGGCGGTCGGATTGACCGCTAGTTGCTCAATGCAGTGTTCATGGGCTTGTGCGTGCCAAGAGTCGGCCTGGTGTGTCGCCATGGTGTTTCTCCCTTATGTGGCGCCAATCATGGCTGCCGAGTCGTGATGCTTACCAAAACCCTGTTTTCTTTCTGCTGCACGAAGGTTACGCCAATACGTTCTTCTCCCTTGTGGTAATCATGGCGCTCCTCGCTTGGTGTGGCGGCGAGGAGTTCCTGTCGATAACCATGCTCGGCAAAGCCCTTGGCATAATGGTCCAGGACCGCTGCCAGATCAGCCTTTCCTTCGTAACGTACCGTGATGCCTTGATCTTCACGTTGCCAGTGCGTACGGGCTAGGCCAGGAAAACGCGCCACGGGAATCGGGTCGGTTCCTGAAACATCGCGGGCAGGCGGCGCCGCTTGACCGATCGCCCGCAGATCCTCGATGGCCTGGGTTGCCCCCGGCACGACTTTCTCAACTTGTTGAACGGCACTGCGCGCGACATCCGGCACAGCCGAAACCCCCTCCTGAGCCATGCCGAACAGCCATCCAGCCAAGCTGATCGTCAGCCAGACGGCCAGAATTGTGAACATCAGGATGACGACCGAAATCAGAATCCAGGTCCGGCGGCTGATTGCAAAAATCCGGCTCGCCAGCATGCTGAACAGGGAAAGTTTGGAAAGGCTCATTTCAGTCCTCCGTCGGGCAGGATGGCGGCAACGGGCCGAACTCACGCTGTCGCGACAAGCGACGCTCCAGACTACGGGACGCCCGGTCGACGGATCGGGCGATAGCGATCTGGAGATCATCGGCAACTTCCTCGATCACGACATCGCGCATCCGGGGTAGCGGTATTCTTAGCTGACACCGCTTATCGTTGCCACCACGCGGTCCATTGATGTCAGACAGTGTGATGACGACGCGATCTACATCTTGCTGGGCCCAATCCAGGCCAAAATTGAGGCAGCGCTCGGTATGATCACGCAAGCCTTCGCTCATTTCGATGCCTTTGGCGCGGATGTCGATCTGCATGTTTGCTCCTTCGTTGTGAATATGAGAGCACGATAGGAGCAAAAAATGCTTTAATAAACACGAATTTTTATTAACAATATTTCGGCAATTAACGAACAGTCACATGAACCTCAAGCATCTTCGGTATTTCTGGACGGTTGCCCAGGTGGGTGGCATCAGCCGTGCTGCTGAGACGTTGAATCTCACGCCGCAGACCATTAGCGGACAGATCCGCCATCTTGAAGAGGACCTCGGGGCGGCGCTGTTTCGTCCGGCTGGACGTGGCCTGGAACTTACCGAAGCGGGCCGGCAGGTTCTGTCCTACGCCGATGAAATCCTGCATCTGAGCGGGGAGTTGAAGCAGGCATTGTCGGCCCGCCAAAGACAACCGATCCCGGTACTGCGCATTGGCATCACGGACGTCGTCCCGAAAACATTCGCTTACCGTTTGCTGGCCCCTGTTGGCAAACTACCTGAGCCCGTTAGGCTGGTTTGCCGGGAAGGCACTATCGACATGCTGCTGGCCGAATTGGCCTTGCAGCGTCTTGACATGGTCGTGGCAGATCGTCCGATGCCGTCCGGGCTGGCCATCCGCGGGCACAGCCATAAGTTGGGGGAAAGCCCCTTGGCGTTTTTCGGGGGGGCGTCTTTGTGCGCAGAACTTGGCGATTTTCCGCAATGCCTGAACGATGCGCCGCTGCTTCTACCGGGGGGACATTCCGCTATTCGTGGTCATATCGATCGCTGGTTGAGCGACCTGCGCTTAGTGCCGCGGCTGATGGGCGAGTTCGACGATGGTGCATTGATGAAAGCTTTTGGGCAGGCGGGCGCTGGGTTTTTCCCGGGGCCCGCCGTTCTGAGGGATGAAATATGCACACGCTACAATACGCGCTGCATCGGCGTGGTCAATGAGATTCATGAGGGGTTCTGGGCCATAACGGCCGAGCGACGGGTTGTTCACCCGGCGATCATGACAGTCATGGAATCCGCACGTTCAGCATTATTTCCCAGCATCACCCAGCCAGTTCCAACAACGTGAGTTTCCTCAATCGGCAGCCATCATGCAAACAAACGAACAGTCAAATCACCAAACACAGGATCCTGTACTGTCCTTCTTCAACAGGGTAATCTCCCAAGTTGCACGCGTACTCGCTGCGGTCATGGTAATGGTCATCATCTGGGGCGTGGCGGATGTGGTCTATGTGCTTTACCAGCGCTTGATGGCACCGCCATTCATGCTGCTTGAAATCAAGGATATTCTCGCAACCTTCGGTGCATTCATGGCAGTGCTGATCGCAGTTGAAATATTTCACAACATCATTCTTTATGTCGAAGACAACCATAACCGGCAACTGGCCGTTGAGATTGTCCTCGGGACGGCTCTGATGGCCATTGCTCGCAAGGTCATCGTGCTGGACTTCAACGAGGTGGGGGCTGAGCATGTCTATGCAACAGCCGCGGTAACGCTGGCATTGTCCGTGGGATACTACTTGATCGTTATCCGGAGAAAAGGCTCGAATTCGTGAATGCCAGGCTCCATTATTCCTTCTGTCAATGGCTGACCGGAGCGCCGCGTTGATGCCCATGCTGCATGAACCGTTTGTCGCCATTCCTGGCCAATGGGAGAAGGTCATTGCGACCTTCTTCCTGATTGCCGTAGGTGCCGCTCTCTCTCACCTCTGGGCGCGCTATCTTGTGCGAGGGGAAATTTCCGCCGAGAAGCGTCGGATGCATCTGGTCTGGGCCCGGAACGTCATCTGGTTCCTGGTTTTTTTCGTCATCATCTCGGTCTGGGCGTCGACGATTGCCGGTTTTGCCCTGTCCCTAGCAGCGGTTGCCGGGGCCGTCCTGATCGTCAGCAAAGAACTGCTGATGTGCGTGCTGGGCTATCTTTACATCACCTTCGTCCGGCCGTTCAAGGTAGGTGATCTCATTGAAATCAACCAACTTCATGGCCGGGTCATCGACATCGACATATTTGCCACGACGTTGGCGGAGTTAGGCTATGCCGGGCAGCAGACCGGCAAGATGGCTGAGTTTCCGAATGGCTTGTTGCTGACCACGCCTTTGAAAAACACATCTCTCACCGGAGATTACGTATTGCATCTGTTTCGCATGCCGATCCCCGATGAAGCAATGTGGGATCTTGATCGCGTGGAATCTGCGGCGCTGGCGGCTGCCGATGAGGCGACACAGACTTGGCAAAGCGAGGCCGAAGCGCATTTCCGCAAAATTTCCGACGAAAGCTTCATCGCTTTTCCCTCTGGCCGCAACAAGATTCTGTGGGATTTTTCCGACCCCGAGCAACTAATGCTCGTGATCAGAGTGGCCTGTCCGAGTCATCTGCGGCTGAAAGTGGAGCAGGCCGTGTTTCGCGATACCTGGCGAATATTGAGACCGGGTCAGTTAACCAAACCGCACTGCGACATCAGCGCACAGTAGCGTCCGGTTCACCCGATTGCGCCAGGATGACTGCCCGCGCGGTGTCGCGCAGTACAAGGGCTGCGTGCCAGTTTGCTCCTGCGGGAATGATCGGTGGATGGACGGTAACCGTCAATTTGCTGTAGCGTGGCCACAGACTAAGGTCAGGAAGAAGACGGCGGGTGCCGCTCAAAGTGACAGGAATGACCGGAACATCGGCGCGGGCAGCGGCCAGGAAAGCCCCCATGCGGAAGGGCAATACACCGGGCGGTTCACGGAAGGTTCCTTCGGCAAAGACTACAAGGGCGTTGCCTGCTCCAGCCCGCCTCTCCAGTGCATGCGTGTCTTCAACACCGCGCACAGTATCAAAGCGCTCAACGAAAACTGCGCCTAGGCGTTTCAACGGTATCGCGGCCAGCGGGTGAGCAAGCAATTCCTGTTTGGCAACAAAAGCGAAACGTGCGGGTAGCGCAGCCGATTGCTCGTGGCTGGATGCCAGTCGCAGTCAGGGCAAGGCGTGATCCGATTCGGGCGAGACGCCGCGCGGCGAGCGTTGGCGCAAGCGCTATCGCAACCCAGAAGACCGGTGCCAGGAGGCCGAAAACCATCCACACCCAGAGTCCCCAGAGTGGGCCGGTGAGTTCTATAGCCAATTGCTCTACCTCAGCGCGAATTGCTTCATTGCCATCCTGCGCCGTACGAGTTTCGGCCAGTACCACCAGGCGCTCGGTCCCGGCGCGCACGCCCGTGACACGACCGACAGCTTCTTCCAATTCTTGCGGGTAGCTGGAACAGGCGCAACATATTGAATTCCAGTGTAGCCAGAATGTCCGTTCGTAATTATGTTCAAGACTTTGGGGTCACCATTGCGTATTACAACAAATAATCAACCATTATCGCGTCTTATATTTGCTACTTTCGCTGCATTGAACTTCGTTTGATTAGTATGTAATATCGTAATACGTAATACGGTATGAAATACGAGGATGCCATGGCCAGAGCAGGAATCTACAAGTCAGAAGTCGTCAGAGCGCGTAACAAGCTGTTGGCGATGGGGCGCTACCCATCGATCGACGCAATTCGCAGCGAGTTAGGCGATACCGGCTCGAAAGGCACGATTCACCGCTATCTGAAGGAAATCGAAGAAGAGGAAGGCGGCAGTACCGGTACCCAGGTCGCGGTCAGTGAAGCCATCCAGGATCTGGCTGCCAGGCTCGCAGAACGCCTGCATGAAGAAGCTGATCAGCGTTTGGCGGCTCTGACCGATAAGCACAAGGCAGAAATTGCGGCGCTGAACGACACCATCGCCACATTACGTAATGAAGTGGAATCCTTTCGCAGCCAGTCTGAACGCCAGGCCCTGGAGTTGGGTGCAGAGAAAGCAGCCCACAGCGAAATACTAAGCGTGCTCCAAGAAGAGAGAATCGTTCGGGCACAAATGGCTCAGCGCATCCAGGACATGGAAGGGCAACTGGTAAAGGAAGAAGCGCACCGTGTGTCGCTGGAGGAAAAGCACCAACACGCCCGCGAGGCACTGGCGCATTTCCGAACCGCAGCGAAGGAACAACGGGAGCAGGATCAGCGCCAGTTCGAACAGCAGATCCAGTTCTTGCAGGGGGAGTTGCGTAATGCCAAGGAAACGGCAAACGCGAAACAGCAAGAACTCATCCGCAGTCATGAGGACAATGCCCGTCTATCAAGCGAGCTCACCCATGCGCACAGTGAACTTCATCGACACGATGGCGAAGTACGAACATTGCGCTCGGTCAAAGAGCAGTTGGCCGTTGCCGAGGTGAAAATCCAACAGTTGACGGATCAGTTGGCGCAAGCCAACGGGCGAGTGTCCGATCTGGACAAGGAAAACCAAGCGAACCTCTGCAAGCTAAGGGAGAGCATGGAAACGGGGCAGCGGCTGGCAGCCGAACTGATGGCGGCAAAAGCCGTTGCCGCTAGCCACGAGAAAGTCTTTGAAAAGCTCGCGACATTACAGTCGCCACAGGCGAAGAGCACCAACGCCAAGAAAAATAGCGTTGACAATCAAGATTCGCTTTTTAATTCAGAAGAGTAGGCAGTTTTCGGGGAATTTTTCATGATTCCCGGCCGACCCTCAACCAGAACAACGAAGGCGTCATCCGCAAGGCCATGGTCGAGGCAGACGTGGTCGACGTCATGGTGGCGCTGCCCACACAGCTCTTTTTCAATGCCCAGGTCCCGGCCTGCCTGTGGTTCCTGGTCCGCGACAAGAGCGGTGCGCCGGTACCCAGTGGCAAGCAGGGCCGCGACAGGCGCGGCGAGGTACTCTTCATCGACGCCCGCAAACTCGGCCGCATGGCAGCCCGCACCAACCGCGTGTTCGACGACGAGGACGTGGCGCGCGTTGCTGCGACAGTGCACCGCTGGCGGGCCGACGGCGAGGAAGGTGCTGACGAACCCTACGCCGACGTGCCCGGCTTCTGCCGTGCCGTGAAGTTGGCCGAAATTACCAAACACGGGCATGTGCTCACCCCCGGACGATACGTGGGCACGGATAAAGTAGAAGACAACGACGAGATTTTTTCCGAAAAGATGCAAGAACTCATCGAAAAGCTAGGTGAGCAAATAGCCACTGGCTCCGAGCTGGACGACTTGATTCGGAAGAGGCTGGGAAGGCTTGGGTATGATTTCTAAGCCAGCGTGGCGCGTTAACGAGCTTAGCCAGGAAGCCTTTAATGCTTCTCGTCCGTTTTCCTTTAAGAGTCACCAACAAGTTGTGTTCGTAAATACGGGAGATGTGCTCGCTGGAAAGTTTCTGCATGCAAATATTTCTGAGGCTAAAGGGCTGCCCGGACAAGCGAAGAAAGCATTGAGAAGAGACGACATTTTATTGACAGAAATTCGCCCAGGAAACGGGCGTTTCGCGTACGTCAATTTCAACCCTGAAAAGTATGTCGTTTCTACAAAATTTTTGGTCATTGAGTCCTATGGCCGTGTAATACCAAGATTTTTGTACCATGTGTTGACTAATCAATCGGCACTAGATGAGTTTCAGCGAATAGCTGAATCACGTTCCGGGACTTTTCCGCAAATTACATTTGAGTCAATCGCACACTTTCCTGTTCCAGTACCACCGCAGCAAATACAAGAAGAATTGACTCGATTTTTTGATTCCATCGAGAACCGCATCACTCTCCTACGCGAAACTAATATCACCCTCGAATCAATCGCCCAAGCCCTTTTCAAAAGCTGGTTCGTCGACTTCGACCCAGTCAACTCCAAGCAGGCCGGCCGCGAACCCGAAGGCATGGACACCGCCACGGCGGCGCTTTTTTTGGCCGAGTTCGAGGAGTCGGCGCTGGGGTTGATTCCGAGGGGGTGGACTGTCAAGCGGCTGGGCGAGTTGGTAGAGCTCGTCTACGGCAAAGCCC
>CAYGMS010000019.1:0-3479 GCA_964350905.1 uncultured Thiobacillus sp.
GAATGATTGCCGGCGGCGGCAACTTCGAGCGCGCGCTTGGTGGCGGCCTGGCCCTTGACGTCGGCGAAATCGGGGTAGTCCGGCGCGGCGGGTGTGGGATCGGATTCGGGTTCGAGCAGGGAACCCTGGCCGGCCAGCCATGCGCATACTTCCAGCAGGCTGGTCGCGCCGCGCGTCTCGACCCCGCTGGCGAGTGCGGCTTCGCCGGCCGATGCGGCGGGCAGTACCAGTAGCCTGTCCGCCTTGCGGGTGGCCAGCGCCATCGCCAGCGCGCCGCGCACCGGGCGCAGCTCGCCGGTCAGCGCCAGTTCGCCGGCGAATTCGGTGCGCTTGAACTTGTCGGCAGGAACCTGCCCGGAAGCGGCGAGGATCGCCAGCGCGATCGGCAGGTCGAAGCGCCCGGATTCCTTGGGCAGGTCGGCCGGTGCGAGGTTGACCGTAATGCGCCGCGCCGGAAATTCGAAGCGCGCGTTCTGGATTGCCGCGCGTACACGGTCGCGCGCTTCCTTGACTTCAGTTTCGGGCAGCCCCACCAGGGTGAACGCCGGCAGGCCGTTGGCCAGATGCGCCTCGACCACCACCTCCGGCGCATCCATGCCGTTCAGTGCCCGGCTTTTGACGACGGCGACGGCCATTTAGGGGGTGCGCTGCTTTTCCAGTTCGACCAGGCGTGCTTCCAGTTGCTCCAGCCTGGCGCGCGTACGCGCCAGCACTTCAGTCTGCACGTCGAATTCCTCGCGGCTGACCATGTCCAGTTTGCCCAGCATCGAGGTGACGCCGGCCTTGAGGTTTTGCTCGATGTCTTTTGCCGGGGAGTGTTTCAGCATCTCGCCGAGCTTGCCGGCGACATCATTGATAAAAGCGGGATTCGGAAATTTTGGGTTCATTTATAGCGGCCTCCGGTAACAGGGAGAGTGTAGCAAGCCGAGTGTTGTGATGCGTAGCACAAAGATCGTGCGCGCAGGCCAAGTGGTGCACCACAAAGGTGCGATTGGGTTGGGCCGTAAGGGCGTTAGCTTTGTATCTAATTGTATTTAAACGAAAAAATAACTGGCACAGCTTGTGCTGAACCGTAAGTGCGACTTTGCGCGTCCTCACTTTCGGAGAACTTTGATGAAAAAACTTGTACAAGCGTTGGTGCTGACCGGTCTGGTGGGGATACCCACTTTCGCAATGGCTGCTGAGGAAAGCCCGCACAGCATCAGCGCCAACGTTGGCATGACCAGCAACTACCTTTTCCGTGGCATTTCCCAAACCGGTGGCGAGATGGCCATTCAGGGCGGCCTTGATTATTCGCACAGCAGCGGTTTTTACCTCGGCACCTGGGGTTCCAATGTTGGCTGGTTGGAAGACTATCAGGGCTATACCAAGGGCAATGTGGAGATCGACGTGTACGGTGGTTACCGTGGTGCGATTGGCAATGACATTTCCTACGATGTAGGCGCGATCCAGTATCTCTACCCGGGTGACCGTCCTTCAACGATTACTGACGCCGATACGACCGAGCTTTATGCGTCGATAGGCTGGAAGTGGTTCACCGCTAAATATTCCTACTACGTTAGCGACGAAGTGTTCGGCTTTGCCAGTGCAGACGGCTCTGATTACCTGGATATTTCCGCGAGCGTGCCGTTCGGTGAAACCGGTCTGACTGCCGGCGCGCATTGGGGGACGTTCAACTTCAAGAACAATGGCGCGCAGGACTATAACGACTGGAAAGTCAGCCTGGCCTACGACATGGGCAAGCTGGGCAAGGTCATGGATGGTGTGACCCTTGGCGTGGCATACACCGACACCGATGCTGACCGGGCTGTCTGGACCGAGTCTGCCCCCAACAATGAATTCCTGGGCGACAGCGCTACGACCATCTGGATTTCCAAGGCTTTTTAATTTACTGACTGATCGGAGCGGGCAAATACCCGCTCCATTTTCCCCTTGTCATCAATCTGGGAGACGACATGAAATTCGTAACGGCAATCATCAAGCCGTTCAAGCTGGATGAAGTACGCGAGGCGTTGTCCGCCATCGGCGTTACCGGCTTGACGGTCACGGAAGTAAAAGGATTCGGGCGGCAGAAAGGCCATACCGAGTTGTATCGCGGCGCGGAATATGTGGTCGACTTTCTGCCCAAGGTCAAAATCGAAGTGGCCATCAAGGCCGAGTTGCTGGAGCGCGTGATCGAGGCCATCGAAAAGGCCGCCAATACCGGCAAGATCGGTGATGGCAAGATTTTTGTCTCCAGCCTGGAGCAGGTCGTGCGTATCCGCACGGGTGAATCCGGTCCCGACGCCCTATAAGGAGCAAGACGATGAAAAAGCTACTCACTTCGTTGGGCTTGATGTGTGTTCTGCTGGCACCAGGCATGACGCTGGCGCAGGATGCATCGGCTCCGATGGACACAATTGCTGCGGTCGAAACCATGGTGCTGGACGAAGCCGCGCCGGTTGCGGTTGAAGCTGCTGCGACCGCAGCAGCGCCTGTCGCTGAAGTCGCTGCGCCGGTGCCGGACAAGGGCGACACCACCTGGATGATGGTCTCCACGCTGCTGGTGATCCTGATGATCGTTCCGGGCGTGGCGCTGTTCTACGGTGGCCTGGTGCGCGCCAAGAACATGCTGTCGGTACTGACCCAGGTCATGGCGATTTTCTGTCTGATCTCGGTACTGTGGGCGGTGTATGGCTATTCGCTGGCATTTGGCGATGGCGGCAGCATGAACTGGATGATCGGCGATTTATCCAAGCTGTTCCTGCTGGGCATCACGGCTGACAGCACCGCCGCGACCTTTACTGATGGCGTGGTGATTCCCGAACTGATCTTTGTTGCCTTCCAGTTGACCTTTGCTGCCATCACCGTGGCACTGATTGTTGGGGGATTGGCCGAGCGGGTGAAGTTCTCCGCGCTGATGGTGTTTGGCGCACTGTGGTTCACCTTCTCCTATCTGCCGATCACGCACATGGTGTGGGCAACGGGCGGTTATCTGTTTGAGCACGGCGCACTGGATTTTGCGGGCGGCACCGTGGTGCACATCAATGCCGGTATCGCGGCACTGGTCGGCGCCCTCGTGCTGGGCAAGCGCATCGGTTATGGCCGCGATGCCATGCCGCCGCACAGCCTGCCGATGACCATGATCGGCGCCTCGCTGCTGTGGGTGGGCTGGTTCGGCTTTAATGCCGGGTCCAACCTCGAAGCTACTGGCGGCGCGGCTCTTGCCTTCATCAACACGATCCTGGCGACGGCCGCAGCAGGCATGTCCTGGATGCTGGCCGAGTGGATGTTGCGCGGCAAGCCTTCCATGCTGGGTGTCGCATCGGGTGTGGTGACGGGTCTGGTTGCCGTCACACCGGCAGCCGGTCTGGTCGGTCCGATGGGCGCGATCGTTCTGGGTGGCGTGGCGGGCGTGATCTGTCTGTGGGGCGTCTCCGGCCTGAAAAAGGCGCTGGGCTACGACGACTCGCTCGACGTGTTCGGCATCCATGGCATAG
>CAYGMS010000019.1:3489-6536 GCA_964350905.1 uncultured Thiobacillus sp.
AGGCGTCGAAAATGCTGGTCCAATTGACGATCAGCTGCTGGGCGCCATCGCCGGTCTCGCCTGCTTCTGGGTGGTCACCGCGCTCAAGCCAAAGCTGGGCTTCGACGATTCGCTCGACGTGTTCGGCATCCACGGCATTGGCGGCATTGTCGGTGCCATCGGCACCGGCATCTTCGTTTCACCTGCCCTGGGCGGCGTAGGCGCGGCTGATTACACGATGATGGGCCAGGTTGTGAAACAGGCTACCGGCGTACTCATCACCATCGTCTGGTCGGGTGTGGTCAGCCTGGTGCTGTTCAAGCTGATCGACATGACCATGGGCCTGCGTGTGTCGGAAGAACAGGAACGCGAAGGCCTGGATACTGCAAGCCACGGCGAGCGGGCCTACAACCTCTAAGGCTGTCCCTTCTCCGAAGGAAGCTGGGGCGCTCTGCAGGGCGCCCCTTTTTTGTTGATTGAGGGTGTGCTTGTCTTTTGGAGGCGGGGTAACGAATAGAACTTACTTAAGCAGAAACAACAGCTTTTCATCCCCCACTTCGATCGTGTCGTTGGGGGAGAGTGCGACAGGTTCATGGCCGATCGATTTGCCGTTGAGTCGCGCCGGTTTTTTTCCCTCGACATGGGTAATGAAGTAGCCATGTGGACGCGTGTTGATCACCGCGACCTGCTTGCCAGGAATGCCGAACGTATGCAGCACCTGGGATAACTCGATTTCCTTGCTGGGCTGGGTGCCGTCAAACACCCGAACCAACCCCAGTCCCACGCCGGACTTCAGACGGCGTTCACGCTTGGCCGTAGCCAGGGCGTAGGCGCCCACGGCCTGGGCGGGAACCGTGTGCTCCCGATCCGAAGCCTGAATGATCATGGTTTTGTCGAAACTCGGACCATCCACCGCCTTATGGTTGCGGTAGCGAATCTGCACGTCTGCAATTTCGATGACATCATCGTTTTGCAGGATGTGGCGGGTAATGGGCTGGCCATTGACCAATGTGCCATTGGTGCTGTTCAGGTCTTCCAGAATGTCATCATTGCCGATCGACGTGATGCGGGCATGCGAACGGCTCACGCCTTCGACCGCAAGACACAGGTTGCTCTCGGCAAGGCCGCCAATTGTGAAACTGGGCTCGTTGAGGAAACGGTTGTCGATGACCTCACCGTTCTTGCTGACGATTAGTTTTGCCATGCGCGTTTACCGTCCGAATAACCAGGCAAAAAAGCCTTTTTTCTGTGTGGTGGGTGCAGCGTGTGTACCCGCCTTGGCCACGATGACGGACACATTGTCTTCACCGCCATTGTCGTTGGCAATCATGATGAGTTGGCTGGCGGCAAGCGGCAAATTGGCCTGGAGCGAGTTGAGCACCAATTCGATGTCTGCATTGTCGACCATATCGTTCAAGCCGTCCGAGCACAGCAGGTAGATGTCGCCGGGCAAGGCATCAAACTCATCCAGCGTCACTTCAACCTCGGCCTGCAGGCCAAGTCCACGTGTCACCAGGTGGCGGTTATGCGATGTGGCAGCCGATTCGGCACTGAGCACGCCCTGGTCGATTTGTTCCTGCAGCAAGGAGTGATCGTGCGTCATCAGCTCAAGATGCCGCTCACGTAGACGATATATACGTGAATCGCCAACATGCGCCAGCGTGACATGGTTGTTTTGGAACAGAAGCAGTGCCAGGGTCGCCCCCATCGCTTGTTTCTGGCTGCCCTGGATGGTTGCTGCACGGCGCTCATTTTCAAGGAAAATCGCGCGGTTGGCTCGTTTGACGACGTTTTCAATTACAGTCGCCGCCGAGTTGGCTTGATTGAGTTTGTCTTTTAGACCCTGGGTCAAGCCTTCCACGATGACCTTGGTGGTCAGGTCGCTGGCGACATTGCCGGACTGGTAGCCGCCCATGCCATCTGACAGGACCAGCAGCCCCAGTTCGGGAACGGTGGCAACGCTGTCTTCGTTGAGCGTGCGCAGGATGCCGGGGTCGGTTTTGGCGGCTATGTCGAGCGTAAGCATAGGATTGGAAGCGGTATATGGCACGACGGTTGTCTCTTAACGTTTATTATGTTTTCCCGTCGGGGATACTCTCACCAAGAATCCCCCTGTAGCAAGTTTTCTCCTATTTCAAGCATGGTTAGTCAAATTAAATTCGGCCGTTATGAAGTGCTTGCCACCCTGGGGCAGGGCGCGATGGGCACGGTCTACAAGGCGGTGGACCCGCTGATCGAGCGTACGGTCGCCATCAAGACGATTAACCTTGACCTGTCAAATGAGGAACGTGCCGAGTTCGAGGAACGGTTTTACCGTGAGGCCAAGTCGGCGGGCCGTCTGAGCCACGCCAATATCGTCACGATCTACGATGTGGGTGAAACCGACGACGTTGCCTATATCGCCATGGAATATCTGGAAGGCAAATCCCTGCGCGAAATGCTCGATTCCGGTGTGGTGCTGCCTATCGAGAAGATCAGCAAGATTGTCGCGCGGATCGCCGGCGCGCTGAATTACGCACATGAAAACCAGGTGGTGCATCGCGACATCAAGCCAGCCAACATCATGATTACGTCGAATCGGGACGTCAAGATCATGGATTTCGGCATCGCCCAGATTCCGACAGGTTCACGCACCCAGATCGGCACCGTGCTGGGCTCGCCCAAATACATGGCACCGGAGCAGGTGGATGGAAAGCCCACAGACGGCAAGACGGATATCTATGCCTTGGGCGTGGTGCTGTACGAAATGCTGACCGGGACCACACCATTCAATGGCGACAATCTCAGCGCCATCCTGAACAAAATCCTGAACGAGGCACCTGTTCCGCCCAGTACGCTCAATCCTCGCGTGCCACCGGTGTTCGACCGGATCGTCCTGCGGGCGCTGTCCAAGCATCCGCAGGACCGTTATCAGACCGCACGCGAATTTGCCCGGGATTTAAGAAATCAAGATGCGACGACGCCTCAAGACGTCGTTCATTCCAGGGCGGCAAGCAAACCCGTCAAAGCCGGTCAGGCGAGCAGACTGCCCGCAGGACAGCAGGACGCGACTGTTTTTTTACCGCCGC
>CAYGMS010000019.1:6636-15884 GCA_964350905.1 uncultured Thiobacillus sp.
TGGATGCGGGAACGCATCGGGTGGAAATACGTAATCAGGGCTTTGCATCCTATCGTGATACCGTCCATTTGAAACCGGGCCAGTCGCTCAAAATCAGACACAAATTCAGGTAATCGTATGACCATGAAGCACGTAATGGCACTGTTCTGCACCGCCCTTCTTATGACAGCGTGCGCTGCACCTATCGTGCGGGATACAGGACTGGATAAATTGGCGCTTCGCAAAGCCGAGAGAGATTTGTCGTCGGGAATTCGGGCGTACGAAGATGGTGATTACAAAAGTTCTGGTCGTTTGTTGCAGGGTGCGCTGTCTGCAGGCTTGCTGCTGAATTCAGACAAAGTGGCCGCCCATAAATATCTGGCATTCATGCATTGTGCGCAGGCACGTGAAAAATTGTGTCGAGAGGCATTTCGCAAGGCGCTGGAACTCGATCCTAAATTCGAGTTGACCCCCGCTGAATCGGGCCATCCTTCCTGGGGGCCGGTCTTCAAGTCACTTAAGTCCTGACAAGGAGGATGATTTGTACGCTGAGGGCGGCCGATGCGCGATTCGTCGGGAAATCAGTTGAGCCATGGCGTACCGATTTATGGGGGGCTGTGGTAGTAAGCGACGAATTGGTCTTTCGTCAGCGGCTTCGAATAGAGATAGCCCTGGAAAATCGGGCAGTCGTGGTTCACGAGGAAATCCCGCTGCGCCTGGGTCTCCACGCCTTCGGCCACGATGCTGAGTTTGAGAATGCCGGCCATTTTGAGGATGGTGGTCACCATCGCCCGGTCGCCGTCGTGATGGGTCAGTGCATTGACAAAGGCGCGGTCGATCTTGATTTCGTAGAGCGGCAGCCGGTTCAGGTTGCTGAGTGACGAGTAGCCCGTGCCGAAGTCATCCATGGAAAAGCGGATACCCAGTTCTTTCAACTGGCCCATGATCAGAATCACGCGTTCGATATCCTCGGCCACAATCGATTCCGTGATCTCGAACACGAGTTTGCGGCTCAGCCTGTCATCCAGATGGTGCTCGACCAGGTCTTTGACCAGCGCCACAAAATTGTAGTGCGTGAGTTGCCGCATGCTGATGTTGATCGAGAACTGATCCAGATCGATCCCGGAATCATGCCATTCGCGCAGGGTCTTGAATCCCGTTTCGAGGATGTGCGTGCCCAGTTCGACAATCAGTCCGGTCTGCTCGGCAATCGGGATGAATTGCACGGGTGAAACCGGGCCCAGTACCGGGTTGGTCCAGCGCGCCAGGGCTTCGGCGCCGATGACCCGCCCCTCATGGTTGACCTGGGGCTGGTAGCAGAGCGTGATTTCATGGTTGATCAGCGCAAAGTGGAGCAGGCGTTCGATTTCCAGGTGGCTCTCGACACGCCGGGACATCTCTTCATTGAATATGAATACGCCGTCACGCCCCTTGGCCTTGACCTCGTACATGGCAATGTCTGCTTCCTTGATGAAGCTGTTGGCATTGGTGTTGGCGTTGCGGCCACTGATGATGCTCACGCCAATGCTGGCACTGATGTACAGGTGGTGCGGGTCGACGATATAGGTTTCTTTGAGCTGGGCGATGAGCCGCTCGGACACGTCCAGTGATGTGCGTACACAGGCCTCCCGATCAGTAAAACTGCGCCCGGAAATGATGAATTCATCACCGCCCAGACGGGCGACGACACAATCATTGGGGACATGCTGAAGCAGCCGGGCGACGACAAGCTTGAGGAGCTGATCGCCGACATCGTGACCAAGCGAGTCGTTGACTGTTTTGAAATGGTCCAGGTCGATGAGCAGGAGATATGAGAATTCGTGGCTTTCATTGAGCGAATTCATCCGTTTTTGCAGGTGATCGATGAAGTATTGGCGGTTATGCAAACCGGTGAGGGTGTCATGTGTGGCCTGGTGGCTGGCCTGCATCAACAGCTGGTGTGTGCTGTTGGCGGCATAGAGCAGCACCCAGGTGAGCGTGGCTGCAAAGGCCGTGAGCACGTAGCCATACCATTCGCCGATCATGAAAAAATAGGCGATCAGCGGCAGCATCAGCAGAATAATGGTCGGCCTGTAGAGGCGCTTGTCCGAAGCAAGCAGGGTCGAGGCGACGACCGCGGCGCCGATTTCGGTGAAGATGGCGATGTAATGGAGATTGTAAGTGTCCAGCCGCACATAGAGCAGGAAGATCAGCGCCCACAGCAGAAAGAACGCATACATGAACCAGGAGCACTGCTGATACCAGCGGTCGCGCCGCTGCTCGCTCATCGTGTCGAGATCAAAATTGCGGTATAGGCGGATGCCCCAGATCGAGGTGGCGACAATCAGCAGATACCAGACGAAGGCGGGTGTAAATACGTCATTCAGCCAGCCGAGAAACAGATAGCCCAGCCCTGGAACAAGCGACAGGACGATAAAAAGCGGAATCTGGCGGTGCAGAAAACGGTGGAAGCGCTTGTCTTTCATGAAGCTCCGATAGGCGCGTCGTGTGGCTGGATGCTGCGACTGGATTTGAATCGTACTGCTTTGTTTCGGGAGCAGGGGCAGATGAAAGTCAGTATTGGCATCATGGATCGCGTATGTCAGTCATTAACGCCAAGTTCAGTACATAGTTTAGCCACCACGTTTTTCAGCGTATCGACTTCAGCTTCCAGTTGGGCCAGCCGGGTCTTGAGTACGGATAATTCACTGATTCTCACCTCCCCCGTAGTCTCGTGGGCGGATGAGGTGACAGGGGTGATGTCCTCGATGACGGGTTCGCCACTGAGCAGGTGCATCCAGCGGTTTTCGCGTGAACCGGGCTGACGGGGAAGTTCAACCACCATGGCGTCGTCCGGCCGCTCGGCCAGTTCCTGCAAAAATCCCTCTACCGCGGAGATGTCGGCGAACTTGTGCAGCCGGTCGCAGTTGATGCGCAACTCGCCTGCGGTTTGCGGGCCGCGCAACATCAACACCGTGAGCAGGGCGATGGCTTGCGAAGGCAGTTGCAGGGCCTTGCCCATGTTGTGGGAAAAGCGGGGGACACGACCGCCGCTGGATTCGATTATCAGCGCCGGCCCCCGGAGGGTGTCGATGGCCGCCAACACGTCGGATTCGCTGACCTCGATAATCGGGTGGCGGCTGGTTTTCTGGTTGCAGCCAGCAACCAGTGCGTTGAGGGATAGTGGGTAGGTGTCGGGGACGGTGTGCTGCTTTTCGTTCAGCACACCCAGTATGCGGGTTTCGAGCAGGGACAGGACAGGGCGGCGGGTGGCAGGCATGGCGGATTTCGTCGCGTAAATGGGCATTATGCCCGGCTCGGGCCGGGGAGTCGGCTGGACTTTGACTGCGGAACACGTCTGCTGCCTTTTTAATTGTGTGGCTTTTCGGTAGGCTTCGCGCTAATCCTACGAAAACAGACCCCATGCATTTCACTCCTGACACCTTTCGCGCCTGGCCAACCAAGCGCATTACCCTGCTCGGCATGTCCGGCGTCGGCAAGACGCACCTCTCAACCATGCTGCGTGGCCACGAGTGGTTTCATTTTTCCGGTGACTACCGGATTGGCACGCGCTATCTCGATGAGCCGATCCTCGACCTGATCAAACAGCAGGCGATGAGCGTACCGTTTCTGCGCGAACTGTTGCGTAACGACTGGATCGACATCAAGAACAACATCAAGATCCATGATCTGGGCCCGGTGCTGACGTTCGTCGGCAAGTTGGGCGGGCCGGACTGGGGCGGACTTTCGCTGGATGAGTTTACGCGCCGTCAGGCGGCGTATCGTGATGGCGAAATCGCTGCCATGCGTGACGTGCCGGGTTTTATCCGCAAGGGCCAGGAAATCTACGGCTACCCGCATTTTGTGAACGATGTGGGCGGCAGTCTGTGCGAACTGGACGAGCCCGGCGTGGTGGAACTGCTGGCCGAGCACACGCTGATTCTCTATATCCAGACCACCTCGCGTGAGGAAGAGGACACGCTGATCAAGCGGGCGCAGTCCGATCCCAAGCCGCTGTATTTCCGTCCTGCTTTTCTGGCTGAGCAGCTGCCGGTTTATCTCAAGGAAAAAGGCATCGACTACGTTGCGCAGATCGAGCCCAACGACTTCGCGCGCTGGGTGTTTCCGCGCCTGTTTCATTCGCGCATTCCACGCTACGAGGCAATTGCCAAACCACACGGCTACACCGTGACCTCGCAGGAAGTGGCGCAGGTGCGCGACGAGCGTGACTTCATGGCATTGCTGGAAACCGCCATCGCGCGGAAAGGACGGGGCTGAGCCATGCCGCTGGTTGTGCATAACACGCTACCCACGTTTGATCGCCTGCGCCGTGATGGCATCACGGTGCTGTCGACCGAGCGCGCGGCCAATCAGGAAATCCGCGAGCTGCATGTGGGCCTGCTGAACATGATGCCGGACGCGGCGCTGGAAGCGACCGAGCGCCAGTTCTATCGTCTGGTCGGCGAGTCCAACCCGATCGCACAGTTCTACATGCATCCCTTCACGCTGCCGACGCTGCCACGTGGCGAGAAAGCGCAGGCGCATATCGCGCAGTTTTATGAATCCTTTGACGCGATCCGGGAAGCCGGGCTGGATGCGCTCATCATCACCGGTGCCAACGTCAGCCATCCCAACCTCGCCGACGAACCGTTCTGGGATCCCTTGATCGAGGTCATCGACTGGGCCTGGGACAACGTCACCTCGACCCTGTGTTCCTGTCTCGCCACCCATGCGGTGATGCAGTTTCGCTACGGGCAGACGCGGGTGAAGCAGCCAAAGAAAATATGGGGCGTGTTCGAGCACCGGGTGACCGACCCGCGTCATCCGCTGGTGGCCGATGTGAACACGCGCTTTGATGTGCCGCATTCGCGCTGGAATGACGTGTCGCCCGCACAATTCGCAGCGGCAGGGGTCAAGGTGCTGGTTGAAAGCGCGGAGGCGGGCGTGCATCTGGCTGTCAGCCACGATGGTCTGCGCACGGTCTTTTTTCAGGGCCATCCCGAATACGACACCATCTCGCTGCTGAAAGAATACAAGCGTGACCTGGTGCAGGCTGCAGCAGACAGACAGGCCACTTTCCCGCCGTTTCCTGCACGCTATTTCAATAGGCAGGCACAGGCGCTGCTGGCCGAATTTTGCCGCCGGACCCAGGCGGGCGAGAAGCTGGGCTTTCCCGAAGCGCTTGTGCTGCCGTTGCTCGACAACACCTGGCATGACACGGCTGAAGCCGTGATCGGCAACTGGATCGGCTGCGTCTATCAGGTCACCCATCGTGAGCGTGGCCTGCCCTTCATGCCGGGTATCGATCCCGGCAACCCGTTGGGACTGGAATGACGGCTGCCCGCGCGGACTTCGACGAAGCGCAGGGTGCGCTGCTCGCAAGCGGCGACTGGCACGTCGACGCAGCGTCGGCCTTGCCCGATCTGGGCGGCAAGGCCGTGCGCATCCTGGACGGTGCCGGGGTCACCCAGCTCGATACCAATGGTGCCTGGTTGCTGCTCAATGCTGCGCGCCCGCAAACCAGCGATCCGGTTCCTGAGCTGCGTGCATTCCAGCCGCAGCATCGGGCGATACTGGACCTGGTGGTCAAGCACCGTGCCCCTACCGGGGTGCAGCCTGCTCCGCGCCGCGAAGGCATGCTCGAATTTGCCGGTCGCGGCAGTCTGGCGATGGGGGGGCATGTCGTCGGCCTGATCGATTTCGTTGGCCGGCTGTTTCTGGAATTGATGGCGCTGATCGGTCGTCCAGGGAACTGGCGCTGGCGCGAATTCGGGGCGCAACTGGGTACTGTGTTCGTCGGCGCGATCCCGATCGTGATCGGCATGCTGTTCCTGCTGGGGGTGGTGTTTGCCTACCTGCTGGGTTCGCAGGCACAGCAGTATGGCGCCAACATCTTTGTTGTCGACGGCCTGCTGCTGGCGATCCTGCGCGAGATTTCACCGGTCATCGTGGCGGTCCTGGTGGCCGGACGCAGCGGTGCGGCGATCACGGCGCAGATCGGTACCATGAAGGTGACCGAGGAAATCGACGCCATCACCACCCTGGGTCTGTCGCCGCTGGCCGTGCTGGTGATTCCGCGCGTGCTGGCGCTGCTGGTTGCCCTGCCGTTGCTGGTGTTTGTGGGTGACATTGCTGGCGTGATGGGCGGCATGCTGGTGACGCAGGAGCAGCTGGATATTTCGTATCCCATGTTCATCGACCGCGTGGCCGATGTGCTGCTGCTGAAAACCCTGCTGGTGGGCCTGGGCAAGGCACCGGTGTTCGCGATCTTCATTGCCCTGATTGCCTGCCGCATGGGCTTGTCGGTGACCCGCGATGCACGCAGCGTGGGCACGAATACCACGTCCACGGTGGTGCAAAGCCTGGTCGCCATCATCATCATCAACGCGATATTTGCCGTGATGTTCGTGCGGCTGGACATCTGATGACCGATACCGTGATTGATGTCCGCAACGTGTCCATTACGCTGGGCGGGCACAGCATTCATCGCGGGTTGAACCTGTCCATCCAGCGCGGCGAAGTGATTGCATTGATTGGCGGCAGCGGCAGCGGCAAATCGATGTTAATGCGCGAGATCATCGGACTGATGAAACCGGACGCGGGGCACATCGATCTGTTTGGACAGTCGGTGTGGGATTGCACGCCCGACCAGATGAATGCCCTGCGTCGGCGCTTTGGGGTGTTGTTCCAGGATGGTGCGCTGTTCTCCTCGCTGTCTGTCGAAGACAACGTCGCCACCCCGCTGTTCGAGCACACCCGTTTGCCGCATGCCCTGTGTCGCCAGCTGGCGCGGCTGAAGCTGGACATGGCCGGGCTGGATCCCGGTGCCGTCCATAAACAGCCGAGCCAGCTGTCCGGCGGCATGCGCAAGCGGGTCGCGCTGGCGCGTGCGCTGGCGCTCGATCCTGAACTGCTGTTTCTGGATGAGCCAACGTCCGGCCTTGACCCGATTTCGGCGCGTGCCTTCGATGCGCTGATCAGGTTGCTGGCCGACAGCCTGGGGCTGACCGTGTTTCTCGTGACGCACGACTTGGATACACTGTTTTCAATTATCGACCGTGTCGTTGTGCTGTCGGAAGGCCGAGTGCTTGGCAGTGGTACCGTGGCCGAACTGAAACACATCGATGACCCGTGGCTGCGTGATTACTTCGCTGCACGGGCGCCAGAGGGAGTTGTGCATGGAAACTGAAGGCCGCTATACGCTGGTTGGCGTGCTGGTATTAGCCGTGGTTGCGCTGTTGACACTCAGCGTCGTGTGGCTGACGGGGGCGGCCGACCGGATCGCCTACCAGTCCTACACCATTTATTTCAAACAGCAGTCGCTGGATGGCCTGGCCGTGGGCAGCGCGGTCAAGATGCGCGGCATCAAGGTGGGAGTGGTCGCCGGCTATCGCTTCGCGCAAGGCGGAGATGAAGCCGTGAGCGTGACTGCGCGCATCGATGAAGGCGTGCCGGTTCATACCGGCGCCGAAGCCTATATCAAGCGCAATCTGGTCACCGGGATTGCCACCGTTGAAATCGACAATGGCCCGAGTGGCAGCCCTTTGCTCACTGACGCACCTACAGGAGAACGCTATCCGGTCATCGCCGAAGGACTCTCCGATATCGACAAGGTGACGTCGGCCGCGTCACTGCTGGCAGTCAATGGTGCGGAGGTGCTGGAAAAAATGAATACCTTGTTGTCGGACGAGAACCAGACTGCCATCAAGCAAACCCTCGCCAATCTGCATGAGTTGTCAGACCATCTGGCCGCCAACAAGCAAGGTATCGAGGCAACCCTGCAAGGGCTGCGTGATGCCGCCGATGAATTTCGTTTTGCCGGCGCCAGCATCAGCCAGGCTGCCACCCGCGCCGAAGGCAGCATCGTCAGTGTCGGAAACAATGCCGATACGGCGCTGAATGAAGCAATTGCCGCGATGGCCAAACTGCAAAACGACGCCACGCTGATTTCCGAACAGTTCCAGCAATTCACCGAAACCGGCACGCTGGAAATCACCAACGTCAGCCGCGATGTGCGCACCACGGCCGATGCGCTCACGACTGCCGGGCAGCGACTGACCAATCCCCGTGCCATCCTGTTTGGGCCGGGGCCACAGCAGCTCGGCCCCGGAGAAAAATTGCCATGAAAACAGGTCTTCTTCTCGTTGCACTGAGTTTGGTTCTGGCTGGCTGCGTCAACTTCGCCGAAAAGCCCAACACGCCAGCCATGGTGTATTTCGTGTTGCAGGACGCTTCGCTGAAAGACGCTGCTCCGTTACGTGACAAGGCACAAGGGGACTCCGATCCACTACGGGCTGAAGCCCGTGAAAGATCGTATGCCCGCACCTTGCTGGTGCTGGACACGACTACGGATGGTTTTTACGATTCCGACCAGCTTGTTTTCAGTCGCAGCGCCGGCACCCGCGGCCAGTATCAGTTTGCGCGCTGGACCGAGCGGCCCGGCAAGCGTTTCGCCGATCTCATGCGTGAGCGGCTCGATCGCCAGGGTGCCTGGCGCGTTTCGGCCGCAGGCGGTTATGTGCGCGGCGACGTGTTGCTGGACACCGAACTGGTCGAGTTCTATCACGATGCCAGCAGTGAACCGGGGCAGATGCGACTGGTGCTGCGCGCCGAACTGGTCGACCTGAAGCAGCGCAAACTGCTGGGGCGTCGTGTATTCGAGCAGTCTGCTCCGCTGGCGACGTTTGATGCGGCCGGAGCGGCACAGGCATCCAGCCAGGTGGTTGGTTACGTCCTTGACGATTTGAGCGCCTGGCTCGCCAACATTCGATAAACGCCTACAATTCAGACAGGTGTTCCCATAACAAGAGGAGAGAAAACATGAAACGATTGCTTGCTGCCTTGTGTCTGTGTTCCATCGCCGCTACCTCCCATGCCGAAATATCCCAGAAACTGGGTTCGCTCGAAGTCCATTACAACGCACTCACCACGAACGAACTGCTGCCTGATGTTGCCCGCGCCTACAAAATCGAGCGCAGCAAAACACGCGGCATGGTCACGATGTCGGTGCTGCAGCGCAACAAGGGTGGGGTAGCCGTACCGGTGCCGGCCAAACTCACCATGTATGTCACCAACCTTAACCAGCAATTGGCCAACATCGAGATGCGTGCGATCAAGGAAGGCACGGCCATCTACTATCTGGGGGATTTTCGGGTGACCGCACCGGACACTCTCAAATTCACCACCACCATCGAGGTGGAAGGCGAGCCCAAGCATGAAATGGTCTTTACCCAGCAGTTTTTCAAATAAACCCATTCCTTCCCGTCGCCCCGCTTTCGGGGCTTTTTTAT
>CAYGMS010000020.1:0-15872 GCA_964350905.1 uncultured Thiobacillus sp.
AAATGTGCTGGGCCTACAACCGGCAATACGGCACCCAGTATCTGGCGGTGATGCCGACCAACCTCTACGGCCCGGGCGACAACTACCACCCGGAAAACTCGCACGTCATCCCCGCGCTGATTCGTCGTTTTCATGAAGCGAAGCTAGCGAATGCATCGAGCGTTACGGTCTGGGGCAGCGGCACCCCAAAACGTGAATTCCTATACAGCGAAGACATGGCCGATGCCTGCGTGTATTTGATGAATCTGCCGGACGATGAATTTGCCAAGCTGCTCTGGCCGGCAGGGTCAGCCCTTGAATCTTGTAACTTGGGTCTTGCACCTCTTGTAAACATCGGCGTCGGCCACGACCTCACGATCCGAGAACTCGCCGAAACCGTGGCTGCCGCAGTGGGCTATCAGGGCGCGCTCAAATTCGACGCCAGCAAACCCGATGGCACGCCGCGCAAGCTGATGGACATCGGGCGCTTGAACGCAATGGGATGGAAGGCCAACACCACCATGCAAGCCGGTTTGGCCGTGGCGTACCAGGACTTCCTTGCATCAAACAAATGATGGGCGCCTCGAAATACTGGCGAAAGCCAGTATCCAGCTTGTTGATTCCGCTGGACTCCAGCTTTCACCTGCAGGGGGTTGGCCGTGGCTGTAAATTCTCCTTGGTTCTTGCGTTAATGCACGGGCCTTGCCAGGCCATAGGCCGGCAAAATCTTGCTGCCATGATTACTGCCCGAGCCCGCAGAAATCGTCAGCATGCCGTGGCGCTGACACCGTCACGGCATGTTCGTCAGTTAGCTTGGACCGGACATGAATAAACAAGGAAAAAGCCTAACCGAACGCAGCCTGCGAGCGGTGAAGTGGAATTACTTCGGCACAGCGGTCAAGGTCGGCAGCCAACTCGTCATTGGCATCGTGCTGGCGCGTCTGCTTGGACCCGAGCCATTCGGCTTGATCGCCGTTGCCTGGCTTATGCTCGGCTTGGGCAACCTCATCGCCGACTCGGGGTTGGGTGTTGCGCTGATCCAGAAGCCGCAGATTTCCGCGCGAGACATTCGCTACGTGTTCACCCTGCAGATACTGGCAGGCCTTGCGCTGACCCTGCTGGCCGTATTCGCCTCGCCCTGGATTGCCACTTTTTTTGGCCGCGCCGATGCTGCATCTGTACTGCGCTGGATGAGCCTGTTGTTCGTGCTCCAGGCGTTCGGCCAGACCGCCACCGCGCTATTGCGCCGCGATCTCGACCACAAGCGGGTGCAACTTCTTCAGGTATTCAGCTATCTGTTGGCGTATCTGCTGCTGGGTCTGCCGCTCGCTTTTTCAGGAATGGGCGTTTGGGCGCTGGTCATCGCCCAGCTCACGCAGTCCATCCTCTACGCTGCTGGAGCTTATCTCAGCGTTCGGCATTCGCTTTTCCCAACCTTCCGGGCCGAGCAGACTGGCTTGTTCAGGTTCGGCTCGAAAATTCTTGGCAGCAACCTCACCAGCTGGGGCATCAGCTATTTCGATTCAGCGATCATTGGCCGCATGCTTGGCATGGTCGATCTGGGTTTTTACAACCGCAGCATGAATCTGCTGTCCTCGCCCATGAATGCAGCGGTATCCACGCTGCAAGGCGTCCTGCTGCCGTTCTACTCGCGTATTCAAGGTCGCACCGACGATGCGCGCGACATCTATCTGGCCACCATGTGCTTCCTGTCCGCCGTGCTTGCGCCGGCCTTCGCGGCCATCGCGGTGATTCCCGAAACAACCATGCTGGCCGTATACGGGCAGCAATGGCAGGCCGCCGCCGTGCTCATCACCCCCCTGGCGCTCGCCATGCCGGTCAATGCCATGCTCGCACTGGGAGGGCCGATGATGCAGGGCATGGGGCGAGCCGGCATGGAGGCGGTATCGCAGGGAATCGGTCTCATCGTGCTGATCATTGTCGTGATCGCGGCTGCCCGCATTTCGCTGGCAGCTGTGGCGTGGGCGGTGCTGGGTGTTTACCTGCTGCGTGCCTGGCTGGTGACGCGACTGGCCGCCGGTTTGGTCTTGGCGCCGGCCAGCGCATTTCTGCGCGCGTTGGTGGGTCCTCTGCTGCTGGCTGCGCTGGCTGCTTCGCTTACCTGGTCGGCCGATCATTGGCTGGCCGCCGTGCTGCCGCATCCGGGCTTGCGTTTTATCGTGGTGATCGGTGCGGCCGCGGCCATCGTCATGCTTGTCATCGGGATGTGGGGTCGCTGGATTTTCTGCGCCGAAGCGAAAACGATGATGCACAAGGCGCGGCCGCATTTGGCTCCCCGCATGGGCAGCCTGCTGCTGCGCTGGAGCGGCACATGACGCGCCCGGTCATCCTGGTTGCCAGCCTGTTGCCCGAACAGGGGTTTTGCGGTGTGCAGACGCATGCCCGGGCCGTATCGAATTTTGCGCGCAGCCAGGGCTACGAAGTACGACTGGCCGAGCCGTATCAGGTCAGCCGCTGGTTACGCAAACCGTTTGCAATGGTGACGCATGCACTGAAGAAACTCGACCCCGAAAAAGCCGTTCTATGGAGCCGTGCTTTCTTATTTCGATTTTTGCGTTCGCGCTTGCGGCGACACTTGCGTGAGCTGAAGGGGCGGCAGGTGGTGGTTTATGCGCAGGACCCGCTGAGTGCGCGCGCCGCCCTGGCCCTGCGTCGCGAAGGATATGACTTTCGCGTCGTGGCGGTCCTGCATTTCAATATTTCGGAAGCCTACGAATATCAACTCAACGGCCACACTCGCGAAGGCGGCGCATTGTGGCGCAGCCTGATGCGCATCGAGCAGGAAGTTCTGCCCCAGCTCGACAAGGTCATTTTCGTCTCGGATGCCATGCGCCGCATTGTGCTGGCCCGTAATCCCGACATGACTGGCGTCGAACAGGCGGTCATTACCAACTTTCTTGAGCACGAGATCGATCTGCCGGCTAAAGTGGCGCCGCGCGCCGACCTCATCTCGATCGGTACGCTCGAGCCCAGAAAAAATCAGTGCTACCTGCTGCACGTGCTCGCCGAGGCCAAGCACTTGGGGCACCGCTATCGCCTGACCCTTGCAGGAGACGGCCCCAGCCGCAAAGAGTGGGAGGCCCTCGCCATGCAGCTGGGCGTTGCAGACCAGGTCGAGTTTCTCGGCTATGTGTCGGGCGCCTCGCGCCTGCTGCCAGGGCACCGCGCCTATGTCCATGCTGCGCGCATGGAAAGTTTTGGCATCGTCCTCGTCGAAGCCATGTCGTGTGGGCTGCCCGTTTTTGCGCCGCCCGTTGGCGGTATCCCCGAGGTATTCGATGACAGTGTCGAGGGCGTCCTATGGCCGCTCGACAATGCCCGAATTTGTGCAGAAAAACTGATCGACGTGCTCGAAGACCAGGAGGCATGGCAGGCCATGTCCCATGCCGCCCGGCAGCGTTATGTAACGCTGTTTTCACACGATGTGCTGGGTCAACGTTGGTTGAATGCATTGACAGGATCGAATTCATGAAGATTGCCTTGATGGGCCCCATCGCCACCGCCGGTATTGCGCCTTACCTGGCCGATCCGCCGCCCGCCGATTTTCCGCCCGGCGTTGCGGGCGCGCCGTTCATGGGCGCCTTGATCGGTGCGTTGCTGGCACGCGGTCACGAAGTGGTCGCCATAACAAGTGGCGGCTTCGAGGCGTCGCGCGATACGCAACCGCGCAGCCTGAGGGGGGAGCGCTTCGAATTCCATTGTTGTCCAGCCCGCCGTCATTCGTTTCGGCCATCGCATGGCCGCATCGGCCGCATGCTGGATTTTTTTGCCTACGAGCGGAGCATGCTCCTGCAGGTCCTTGAGCAGACCAAGCCGGATTTTGTGCATGCCCACTGGATCTACGAATACGCTTTGGCGGCTATAGACAGCGGCATTCCGCATCTGGTTACAGCACACGACGATCCCAAGGCAATCTTGAAGCTCTTCAAAAATCTGTTCCGCTTCGGGCGCTACCTCATGGCGCGGCAGACGCTCGGCCGGGCATCAGCCCTGAGCGCGGTCTCTGCGGACCTCCAGGCCCGATTGAGTCGCTACACCACAAGACCCATTGAAGTCATCCCGAACCCGTTGAGTCAACGTTTCCTGTTGGAAGGGGAGCCTCACTTACTCCCTTCTGGTGAGGCGTATCGATTTTTTTCGGTGATGAATGGCTGGGGGCATTGGAAAAATGCCAGCACAGCCCTGCGTGCTTTTGCCCTGATCCGCCGGACGCTGCCGCAGGCAACGTATCACCTTTTCGGCGCGAACTACGAGCCGGGTGGGCTGGCCCAGCAATGGGCGGACAAGGAGCAGCTCTCGGATGGCGTGGTATTCCATGGGCCGACGCCGCACGAACAACTCATCCAGGAACTGAAACAGGCAACGATCATGCTGCATCCCTCGCGCTGGGAAGCCTGTCCCATGGGCATAGCCGAGGCCATGGCGCTGGGTCTGCCGGTGGTAGGCGGGAATGACAGTGGCGGGGTTGCCTGGATGGTTGGCGAAGGCGGGCTGGTGGTGGATGTTAACCGGGCGGAGGACATCGCCGCGGCTGCGATTCAACTGGTTGGCGACGAAGCACTCTACGCGCGCTGCGCGGCTGCCGCACGGCTGCGGGTGCAGGAGTTCGAACCAGGGTTGATTGCTGAACGCTATGAGACCGCGTATTCGCAGGCAATGGCGCGTCAGGTGGCGGGTGGTGCGCCCGGTGTGGGAAATAGCTAATTATTCTTTTGACAGCAGGTGACCTCATGACGATCAAACATGCCATAAAACAACTCGCGCGCAAGATGGGGGTTGAGATGAACTGGTACAACCCGGCACAGTCGCAGCATGCACGCCTGTTCAAGTTGTTGGCCCATCACGGTATCGACACTGTGGTCGATGTGGGCGCCAATGACGGTGGTTTTGGCCGCTCGCTTCGTGAAGGGGGGTTCCGCGGCAGGATACTGTCCTTTGAACCACTGGCGGATGCACACCGCGCGCTGACGGCAGTGGCATCGGGTGACACTGATTGGTATGTGGCCCCACGCATGGCGCTCGGTGCCGAGGATACGGAAATAGAAATCAACGTGGCCGGGAATTCCACCAGCAGTTCCATTCTGCCCATGTTGAGCTCGCATACAGAAGCCGCCCCGCAATCCAGCTACATTGGCAGCCAGCGTGTGCCTTTGCGCAGGCTTGATGGGGTGAATCACGCTGTAATCGACACAAGCAACTCGATATTGCTCAAGATCGATACCCAGGGTTATGAAATGCCAGTGCTGCAAGGCGCTACCGCACTGTTGCCTAGCATTCGTGGGGTGATGCTTGAATTGTCTCTGACACCGCTCTACGAAAGCCAGACACTTTATCTGGGTATGATCGAGTGGTTGTCCCATCAGGGTTTTGAACTTTGGAATGTCATCCCGGGTTTTACAGATCCGCGCAGCGGTCGGATGTTGCAGATGGATGGCGTGTTTTTCAGGCCACGTTAAGTCATCTGATATTTATCGCGATTACTTTGAAAGCATAAGAATGATACTGCTGCCCATGACTGATTCAAGGCTGCCAACCCTATGCACGGCACGCTCTTGTTCTTGCTTCGCACAATGATGACTGTCTTGAACCAGACTTTGTTCGGGCGCATGGCGGCACTGGATTCCGCGATGAAGATGAGGGTGCCCCGTGCTTGAATTCGTGTACACCCTGCTGGGTGGTTTCTTCACCGCGCTGCCTTTTGTCATCGCGTTTCTGCTCGCACTGGGTCTGATTTTCCTGGTCGCCGGCTTGTTCATGTCGCCGCTCGTTGGCGCTGCGGTGATTCTGTTACTGCTGCTGGTGGAAACCGCACAGGTGTATCTGTTTGGCTTGCGGCTCGGCATTATCGTGTATCCGCAAGACATGCTGTTCGTGCCGATGGCGCTCGTGGCGCTGATTCGTCTGATGCGGCCGGGCGCGTTTGCCAGGCTGCCCAAGTCGTTGTGGGTGCTGACCGGCGTGATGGCGGTCGGCTTTTTGTGGGGGTTGATGAAATACGGCACCACCGCAGGCGTCGAGTTTCGTAACGATTTCTACTTCATAACGGGGATTTTCTATTTCTCCAGCTTTGCCTGGACGCGCGAGCGGGTTGCCCGCTTGCTGGGCTGGCTGTTTCCGGTTGTTCTGCTGATCATGCTGGTGGTCTGGTACCGCTGGCTGGCCGACGCGGTCGGTCTGGACTGGGTTGAGCCAATCTGGCGCTATGCGGATACGACCGGAGTCGCTTTGCGCGTGATCAACTCGCAGCAAACCTGGATGCTGGGACTGGCGGTGATTCTGCTGGTATATGCCATGGCCGTGGGCAACAGCCTTGCGCGTTGGTATTTCACGCTGCCGTTGTTGGGGCTGACGGTGCTGGTGCTGCAGCATCGCTCGGTATGGGTGGCCGCTTTTCTCCCGGCACTGCTGGCCTTCTTCATCGTGCGACAGAGCCAGGGCAAACTAGCCAGCCGCATGCTGGTGATTGTGGCCGTGACTGCGGCGATCGCAGGCCCGCTTCTGGCCACGGGCAAATTCAGCGGCGCAACTTCATCCGTGGCCGATCTGGCCGTGAGGGCCACCAGCACGACGGAAGGCACATTCGTGGGGCGGGTCAAGGGATGGGATGCCTTGTTGAAGCAATGGGTTGCGGCAGGCCCGCACGCCTGGGCAATCGGCAGTCCCTACGGCAGCGGATACGTGCGGGAAGATGCCAGCCATGCCGGTAAGGAAGTTGCTTATGCCCCGCACAACTATTACGTGCAACTGCTGCTGCGAACCGGGGTGGTTGGGTTGCTGGCGTTCCTCGCCTTCAATATCTATTTGTTCCGTGGCGCCATCCGACTCGCTGGCGGACCATATGACAAACTGACGGGCTATGCCATGCTGGGTGTGGTGATGTCCTTCGCGCTCTACAACATTCCCTATTCGCCCATTTATACGCAAGGTTTGTTCATGGGCGTCATTCTCGGTCTGATTCTGCAATTTCAGCACCAGCCAGCCGCCCGTGAAAAACCTGGCGACGCAATCCCTACCGGGCCAGTGGGGGGGCGGGCGTCATGAGAGTTTTGCCGCGCTGGATATGCTATGTCCGGCAGCGGGGAGTCTTGGCTGGCCTGCTCCTGGCTGGCCTGGTTGTGAGCGGTACGGGTGCGGACGCAGACGTCTATGCCGAGGCAACCAGCGGCCAGGCGCGTGTGGTGACGCCGGAGTATTTCGGCATCCATTTTCATCGGCTGGTGTTGCGCCCTGGCGAAAAGGCGATCCCTACCCAGTGGCCAGCGATGTCGTTCGGCAGTTTGCGCCTTTGGGATTCGGTTACCCGCTGGGCCGATATGGCGCCCAGCGCAGGTCAGTGGAATTTCGAGCGGCTGGACACCTATGTGAATGCCGCTCGGCAAAACCAGGCAAAGGTGCTTTACACACTGGGCTCGACACCGAGGTGGGCTTCCACACGCCCTGACGAGCGCTGTCCCTACGGTCAGGGCTGTGCTGCCGAACCGGTTAGGATGGCGCATTGGGAAGAATATGTGCGACGCGTATCCAGACGCTACCGCGGGGGTATCGAGACTTACGAACTCTGGAACGAGCCTTATTTCTCGGATTTCGCCATCGACCGGAAGCAGCCTGTCGCATTCTTTTCGGGCAGTGTTTCCGACATGGTCGAAATGGCCCGGCTGGCACGTAAGGTATTGGACGAAACCGACCCCGCTACGCGTCTGACCACACCGGGTTTTCTGGGGGGAGGGCAGCGCCATCTGGATCTGTTTCTGACGGCGGGGGGCAAGCAGTACGTGCAGGTCGTCACTTACCATTTTTATGCCGCGAATGCAGCGGAGTTTGCCCGCAAGGTGGTCGAAGTACGCGCCATCATGCGTCGCCATGGTGTCGAAAAGCTCCCGCTATGGAATACGGAATCCGGCGTAGAGACCTGGCCTGTCGGAAAACCGCTGCCCCCGGATTTCGAAAATCATCCGGACGCAAAAAATGCTGCTGCGCGCATGGCGCAAATGTTGACGCTGGGCGCGGCGGCTGGTCTGGAGCGTTTCTATTATTTCGCCTGGGACAATGATTGGTACGGCATGGTGAGCAGAAACGGAACGCGTTTGCCCGGCTACGAAGCCATGAAAAAGGTGCAGGACTGGCTGATTGGAGCCCAACTGGCTGGTTGCACTGAGCAGCCGACTCAGGCGGTGGCTTGCCGTGGTGAAATGGATGGCCAACCTTTCCTGATCGCCTGGGCTGACGCTGCGGGCGCGCGAACCCTGAGACTGCCCACTGGTACGACAGTAGTACGAATAGAGCCGCTCCATTCTGATACGCCTGCCCCGAGTTACACGGTCAAGAGGGAGGCCATAAGCGTTTTGCTTGGGCTGGCGCCTGTGCGTATTGTGCTCGCCTACGTGCCTGCATCCTGATTCCCTTGATCATTGCGTAACCGACCATGCTCCCTGTGATTGATCTCAATTCGGCCGATTGCACTTCAGGCTCTTCGCAACCTACATCTGGTCAGAAAGACAGGGCGGGGAAGATGCGGCTGACGGTCCTGATGACCTGTTATAACCGCAAGCAAAAAACACTCGCGTGTTTGCAGTCTATTGTCGCGAGTCAGGGCATCGACCACCTGGAGTTGAGTGTCGTGCTGGTTGATGATGGCAGCACGGATGGCACGGTGGATGCGGTAGCTGCGGCCTTTCCCTGGGTTCGGGTTGACCGTGGCGATGGCTCGCTATTCTGGTGTCGCGGGATGCATCGTGCTTTCGAGTTGGCCTTGCGGGATGAAAACGACTTCTATCTTTGGTTGAATGACGATACCCAACTTTATCCGGATGCATTGTCGCGTCTGCTCAAAGAGGCAGTGGAATTGCGTGCTCAACAGGACCGACCGGCGATTCTTGTGGGCAGTACGGTGGATGAGACATCAGGTAATTTGACCTATGGCGGCGTACGCCGTGTGTCCTGGTGGCAGCCATTGACCCTGGTCAAGGTAATGCCAGGGGAACAGCCTCAAGCTTGCGACACCATGAATGGCAACATCGTGCTCATCCCGGCCGAGGCGGCACACATTGTTGGCAATCTGGATCCGATTTTTGAACATGCCATGGGTGACACTGATTATGGTTTTCGTGCAGTGCAGTCGGGGGTCGCCCTTTGGGTTGCAGCCGGAGTGTATGGCGCATGTGGACACAATCCGGTTAAGGGCACGTACTCTGACCATACCCTGTCATTGCCTGAACGTTGGCGCTTGATGCTGGGACGCAAGTGCTTGCCATGGCGATCATGGTTGCGCATGACGAGCAAGCATGCGGGTCCGCTGTGGCCGATATATTTTGTGTGGCCTTATATCAAGCTGGTTATCAGTGGTTTGGTTGTACGTCGCTGACTGGCCTAAATCAGTGGGCAGATTGACGGTACAAAAAGGTTTGCGTTATTAACAGGATGATATTGGGGCGGGCAAGATGGGACGGATCGAACAGAGCTATTTGCGGCAGGCCGAATCGGAAATGCTGATGAAATTGCCTTCACGCTATACGCAACCGGGCTCTATCGACAACTGGCGCCATACCAGGATGCTTGATCTGACACGGCCGATTTGGGAGTCGTTTCCAGCGAGCCAATGGATCACGGTTGGCGATGGACGCTATGGTTCCGATGCAGCGTATCTGCATTCGCACGGTGTCAAGGTTATCGCCACCAGTCTGACCGACGACAAGCTTAAACATGCGCACGAACGAGGCCACATCCCGGCATTTCAAGCAGAAAACGCGGAACATATTTCCCTGCCGGACAATGCTGTGGATTTCGTGCTCTGCAAGGAGGCCTACCACCACTTCCCACGCCCGCCCATCGCGCTGTATGAAATGCTACGCGTGGCACGCATTGGCGTGGTGCTGATCGAGCCGCTGGATAATCCGAAGTTGCTGGATGGCATGAAACGCATGCTAAAACGCCTGATCCGTGGTGATCGAGAGATGCAATTCGAACCCAGTGGAAATTTTCTCTATCGGCTGAATGTCAGGGAGCTCGGGAAGCTGATGACAGCGATGGGTGGTGAGGATATGGCTTTCAAAGGTATTAACGACTTCTTTCATGCACGACTGGGCGGCCATCCAGCGCGCGGCTTCAATATCGGATATGTCGTCACCCGGTTAGGCGTCGCCACCCAGAATATTTTAAGCAGGTTGGGATTGCTGGGCTACGGTTTGGGATGCGTGGTGGTGTTCAAGCCCGGCGTTGGGGAAGAGATCCTTGCGCCGCTGCGGCAATCAGGGTTTGTATACATTGAATTGCCCAAGAATCCTTATGTTGGGCAGCATGACTAAAGTTTGTATTATTCAGCGCCGCCTGACCCATTATCGGGTTCCTCTGTTTAGCGCGCTGCGTGAGGCACTTGCTGAGCGTGGTATTCAGTTGGAGCTTCTTGTTGGTCGCGGCACGCCTGCCGAAGAAAGAAAGCACGATGTTGGTGAGCTGAGTTGGACTCAATCCATTCCGACACATTATTTGGCAGGTGGACGACTCTGCTGGCAACCAGTGAAACGACATCTGGCTGGCGCAGACCTGGTGATCGTCACCCAGGAAAACAAGCTTCTGCAGAATCATCTGCTCATGCTGCAGCCGCGCCGATTCAAGCTGGCGTTCTGGGGGCACGGCGCTAATCTGCAAAGCGACAACCGGAACGGATTGAAGGAACGCTTCAAGCGCTGGACAACCAACCGGGTGGACTGGTGGTTCGCCTACACGCAGATGAGCGCCGATCTGGTGGCGTCGGCAGGATTTCCTGGCAGCCGCATCACGGTGTTGAACAACGCGGTGGACACGTCTGAACTGCAACGGCAATGGCAATCAGTTACGCCGGAAGAAACGCAAGCCCTGCGTGAGTCGCTGGGTTTCGGGGCGGGACCGGTGGGGGTGTTCGTGGGATCGCTCTATGCCGACAAGCGGCTGGATTTCCTGTTTGCGGCCGCCGAGGCGATCCGCCGCCAAGTGCCCGACTTCCATTTTCTGATCGTGGGGGAGGGGCCGGAGCGTGACAAGGTGCAGGCATGGTGCGCTGCAAACCCTTGGGCGCGCTGGGTGGGGGCGCGCTTTGACAGGGAGAAAGCCGCTTATGTTTCGGTGGCACAGGTGATGTTGAATCCGGGGCTGGTGGGCTTGGGCATACTGGATTCGTTTGTGTGCGATGTTCCCATGCTGACGACGGACTGCGGGATACATAGCCCTGAAATCGCCTATCTCGAAAACGGCATCAACGGCGTGATGACGTTGGACGATCTGGATGCGTATGTCGAAGCCAGCGTGCATCTGCTGCACGATGCACAGGCGCTGGCTTCTCTGCGCGTTGGATGTGCCACCAGTGCACATGAATTCACGGTGGAAAACATGGCATGCCGGTTTGCAAAAGGTGTGTCAGATGCGGTCGCGGTCTGATTCATTATTCATGACAGGAGGGCGCTATGGCTGGCAATGCAGATGATGTGGCAATGGAGGTTTATTTCTCCGGCAAAAAGTTATATGGCAATGACTTTTCCCCACAGCAGATCGATGCATGGTTTGCAGATGAAGCGGATGGCTATTTCAATCTGACGCAAGCCACGGGTGAAGAAAAGTATGCATACGGCTATCACGCCTTGAATAAACGGCATGGATTTTCAAAACTACCGAAAAAGCGATTTGCACATGTTCTGGGCGTTGGATCGGCCTATGGTGAGGAACTGGAGCCGATACTGGCGCACAGCGATCGAGTCAGCATTCTTGAGCCATCGGATGGATTCAGGAGCACCGTGTTGAGTAGTGTGCCTGTGAATTACGTCAAGCCGGTGGCATCGGGAGATATTCCGTTCGACTCCAATAGCCTCGATCTGATTACGTGTCTCGGCGTTCTGCATCACATCCCGAACGTCAGCAAGGTTGTGAACGAGTTTTATCGTGTCCTGAAACCGGGTGCTTATGCGTTGGTGCGCGAGCCGATCATTTCCATGGGCGATTGGCGCAAGTCGCGTAGCGGTTTGACAAAGCGGGAGCGGGGCATTCCCTTGCCGGTTATGCGGGACTTTGTGAAACAGGCCGGATTCAGCGTGGTGTCCGAACGAAAATGCATGTTCTCGCTTACGTCTAGATTGCGGCATGTGGTTCCTGGACCGGTTTACAACAATGCGGCGGTCGTTGCGCTGGATGCGGCTTTAAGTGCATTGCCGATTTGGTCCAGGGTGTATCACGCGCACCATAACATTCAAAAGTTTCGTCCGACGGCGGTTTATTACGTGCTGCACAAAGCATCGTTGGATGGTCAGGCCACCTGAGACGGTATGCAAATTCTTGTTGTTCACAATGCCTATCAACATCGCGGCGGCGAAGATTCGGTCGTGGCGGAGGAAATCGCGCTGCTCGAATCGCGTGGCCATCAGGTGGAGACCTATTCCCGTCACAACGACAACATCGCGGAGCTTTCGCCAATTGCCGTGGCTCAGCAAACGCTGTGGTCGTCGCGCACCACGGATGATCTGGCAACGCGGATTCGCAATTTTCGACCGGACATCATCCACGTCCACAATACGTTTCCCCTCATTTCCCCTTCGCTTTACTGGGCGGCAGAACGGGCCGGGGTGCCGGTAGTACAGACGCTGCACAACTTCCGTTTGATGTGCCTGAATGCGCTGTTCATGCGTGATGGACGGGTGTGTGAGGACTGCCTGGGCCATGTGCCGTGGCGCGGCGTGGCGCGTGCATGCTATCGCGGATCGCACGCGGCATCGGGGGTGCTGGCGGGGATGTTGATGCTGCATCGGGGTCTGGGCACATATCGCAATAAAGTGGCGCGTTACATTGCGTTGAATGGATTTTGCCGGGACAAGTTTATTGAAGGCGGTTTGTCTGCTGAGCGGGTGGTGGTGAAGCCGAATTTTGTGGACTTTGAAGCACCAGAATCTGTGGCACGTTCGGGTTTGCTGTTTGTGGGGCGCCTGTCGGTTGAAAAGGGCGTGTCTACGCTGGCCCAGGCTATGGCGCTGTTACCCGATGCAACTTTGCGGGTGGCGGGTGAAGGACCGGAAGCGGGCTTGCTGGATGGCATGGTAGGTGTGACGCGCCTGGGAAGTCTGCCGGGTGAGGTGGTGCGCGAGGAAATGAACCGTGCAGCTGCGCTGGTGGTGCCGAGCATCTGGTACGAGAATTTTCCGCGCACGATAGTAGAAGCGTTTGCCTGTGGTTTGCCGGTGATCGCCAGCCGTATCGGCGCGCTGGCCGATATCGTGACCGATGGAAAAACCGGGTTGTTGTTCGAGCCTGCTAACCCCCGTGATTTGGCCGACAAACTGGCGTGGGTGCAATCTCACCCGGAGCAGATGGCAGAAATGGGACGCAATGCACGGGCGCAATACGAAGCGGAGTTTTCGGCGGAGGTAAATTACCGGCGCCTGATGGAGATTTATGACGGGGTACTGGCCGAGCAACGAGTGGAACAGGCATGAACGCAGACCATCGTAAAACCGGCAATGTGCTTGGCGTGCAGGTAGACGCAATATCGTGGGATGGCGCATTGGCGCGCTTGCTCGGCTGGGCACATGCCCGAGACAGTCGCTATGTGACGATCTGCAATGTGCATGTGGTGGTGAGTGCTTCGCGCGATGCGGCGTATCGCGACATCATCAACGGTTCGGACATGGCAACGCCTGATGGCGCGCCGGTAGCGTGGATGCTGCGGCGGCAGGGTTTTGCCAATCAGCTGCGCGTGAATGGGCCGGATTTGATGTGGGCGCTGTGTGAGCGTGCGGCGAAAGAGGGTCTGCCTGTCTATTGCTACGGCAGCACCGAGGCGACGCTGGGGTTGCTGGATGCGCGCTTGTGTGAGGCGTTTCCGGGTTTACAGGTGACGATAGAGTCGCCGCCTTTTCGTGCATTGTCGGCAGAGGAAGATACGGCGGCGGTGGCGCGGATCAACGCCAGCGGCGCGGGCATCGTGTTCGTCGGATTGGGTTGCCCCAAGCAGGAACGCTGGATGGCCGAGCATCGCGGCAGGATCAATGCGGTGATGATCGGTGTGGGCGCGGCATTCGATTTCCACGCCGGCACTGTGCAGCGCGCACCGGCCTGGATGCGCGACAATGGACTGGAATGGTTGCATCGCCTGGCGTCGGAGCCGGGACGGTTATGGAAGCGTTATCTGGTGACGAATACCTTGTTCATTCTGGGCGCAGCGAAGCAGCTGGTTTTGGGTGCCAGGGACGGGCGCTAGTGTGTGATCAGCAACGGCTAGGCTGGCCGTTGCCTTGTTAACGTAGAAATCAGCCGAGGAACGCAAATAATGAAAATCGCCATCGCCGGAACGGGATACGTCGGCCTTTCCAATGCCATCTTGCTGGCACAACATAACGAAGTCGTCGCGCTCGATATTGTCCCCGAGAAGGTGGAGATGCTGAACCGCAAGGTTTCTCCTATTGTGGATACCGAGATTGAGGACTATCTGAGCCACAAATCGCTCAACTTTCGTGCCACGCACGATAAGCAGGATGCTTATGAGGGTGCGGCGTTCGTCATCATTGCCACGCCGACGGATTACGATCCCGAGACCAATTATTTCAACACGAACTCGGTCGAGGCGGTGGTCCAGGATGTGGTGGCCATCAATCCGCAGGCGGTCATGGTCATCAAGTCCACTGTTCCGGTTGGCTATACCGCCAAGCTCAAGGAGCGGTTCAATTGCCCGAACATCATTTTCTCGCCGGAGTTTCTGCGTGAAGGCAAGGCCTTGTATGACAACCTGCATCCTTCCCGCATTATTGTGGGTGAACGTTCCACACGGGCCGAGACTTTTGCCAATTTACTCAAGCAGGGCGCGATCAAGCAGGATATTTCAGTTCTGTTTACCAATTCAACAGAGGCTGAGGCGGTCAAGCTTTTTTCCAACACCTACCTGGCGATGCGGGTGGCGTTCTTCAATGAACTCGATACTTATGCTTCGATTCATGGCCTGGATAGCCGGCAGATTATTCAGGGGGTCAGCCTGGACCCGCGCATCGGCGAGCATTACAACAATCCCTCGTTCGGTTATGGCGGCTATTGCCTGCCCAAGGACACCAAGCAGTTGCTGGCCAACTACCAGGATGTACCGCAAAACCTTGTTCGCGCGATCGTCGATGCCAATACCACGCGCAAGGATTTTATTGCCGACAGTATTCTCAAGCGCAATCCTAAAGTGGTGGGGGTGCATCGGCTGATCATGAAGAGCGGTTCGGATAATTTCCGTGCTTCCAGCATTCAGGGCATCATGAAGCGGATCAAGGCGAAGGGTATTGAGGTCATCATCTACGAGCCTGTTTTGACAGAACCGGAGTTCTTTCACTCCAGAGTGGTCAATGACCTGGCCGAATTCAAGCAATGCGCCGATATCATCGTGGCTAATCGCATCAACGACGACCTTAGTGATGTGGCGGACAAGGTATTCAGCCGGGATCTGTTTGGGATGGATTAACCAGAGTTTCAAAATCGTCGCTGATGTATGTACCGGGTAAATCCATTGGGTACAGGGGCGCCCCAATTTTTATAGAGGCCTTTGTGGGCTTTTGAGCAGGGAATATTTAAAGTGATATTGGTTACAGGCGGCGCCGGCTTTATCGGCGCAAATTTCATTCTGGACTGGCTGCGCATCAACGACGAGCCGGTGATCAACCTGGACAAGCTCACGTACGCGGGCAATCTGGAGAACCTGGTCAGCCTGCAGGGCGATTCGCGTTATGTTTTTATGCAGGGCGACATCGGCGACCGCGCCTTGGTGGGCCAGTTGCTCGGTGAGCATCGCCCACGTGCGGTCGTCAATTTTGCAGCCGAATCGCATGTCGATCGCTCGATCCACGGCCCGGAGGATTTCATCCAGACCAATGTGGTGGGCACGTTTC
>CAYGMS010000021.1:0-15736 GCA_964350905.1 uncultured Thiobacillus sp.
TGCGTTGGTTTCGATAAAATTCCGCCTGGGTTCCACATCGTCCCCCATAAGCGTTGTGAAAATCTGGTCCGCTGAAATGGCATCCTCGATCTGCACTTTCATCAAGCGACGTACTTTGGGATCCATGGTCGTTTCCCACAACTGCGCTGGGTTCATCTCTCCCAGTCCCTTGTAGCGCTGGATGCTCATGCCGCGTTTGACTTCCGCCAGGAACCAGTCCATGGCTTCGCGGAAGCTTTGTACCGGCGATTCCTTTTCGCCTCGCTTGGCTCGTGCTCCCAGACCAATCAAGTCACGCAACAAGTCTCCCACTTTGACCAGTTGGGAATAATCACCGGATTCGAGCAGATCTGCTTCGAGAAAATTGACGTAGGTATTGCCATGCGAGTGGCGGGTAATACGCAAACGATGGGTGTCGGTTTCGCTGATGTATTCCGCGGCCACCTCGTATTTTTGCGCATCCAGTGCCGCGCCCAGACTGGCTTCGGCCATCATCGCGGTACCGCTGTCTACCATGCTCAGGCGCGGGATTTTCATCAGCGCCCGCAAGACGTCGTCCGGCAACAAGCGCGCCAGACGATCACAGACCGCTTCTGCCAGAAAATACTCTCGTGCCAACGTTTCCAGCGCTTCGCCCACGATGGGCATGGCGCCGTCCATGGGCGTCAGTTCGGCATCTTTCATGGCCTCGGCCATGAGATGCTCTTTCAGCGAATGTTCGTCCTTGATGTAGCGCTCGGAACGACCATGCTTGACCTTGTACAGCGGCGGCTGGGCAATGTAGATGTGGCCACGCTCAACCAGTTCGGGCATTTGCCGGTAAAAGAAGGTCAGCAGCAGGGTGCGGATATGTGCGCCGTCAACGTCGGCATCGGTCATGATGATGATGCGGTGATAACGCAGCTTGTCCGGGTTGTAATCGTCCTTGCCAATACTGGTACCCAATGCCGTGATCAGGGTGGCAATTTCCTGACTGCCGATCACCTTGTCGAAACGCGCCCGCTCGACGTTGAGGATTTTGCCCTTGAGCGGCAGGATGGCCTGAAATTTTCGGTCACGACCTTGCTTGGCCGAACCACCAGCGGAATCTCCCTCGACCAGGTAGATTTCACATAGTGCCGGGTCTTTTTCCTGACAGTCTGCCAGCTTGCCTGGCAAACCCAGACCATCCATCACGCCTTTGCGACGGGTGATTTCACGCGCCTTGCGGGCGGCTTCACGAGCACGGGCGGCATCGATGATCTTGCTGCACAAAAGCTTGGCGTCGTTGGGGTTTTCCAGCAGGAATTCTGCCAGTTTTTGTCCAACTACTTCCTGCACGACCGGCTGTACTTCACTCGATACCAGTTTGTCCTTGGTCTGTGAGGAAAACTTGGGTTCTGGCACCTTGACCGACAGCACACAGGTCAAGCCTTCACGCATATCGTCACCCGTGGTGTCGACCTTGGCTTTTTTGGCCAGCTCGTTTTCCTCGATGTACTTGTTCAGCACCCGGGTCATCGCCATGCGCAAACCCGTCAAATGCGATCCCCCGTCACGTTGCGGAATATTGTTGGTAAAGCACTGAACGGATTCGGAATAACTGTCGTTCCACTGCATGGCGACTTCGACGGTCATGCCATCCTTTTCGCCTATCGCTGTAAAAATCTTGGGGTGCAGTGGTGATTTGAGGCGACTGACGTATTCAACAAACCCTTTTACGCCTCCCGAATGCGCAAAGTTTTCGGACTTGCCATCACGATGGTCGATCAGCTCGATCTTCACGCCATTATTCAAAAAGGACAGCTCGCGAATGCGCTTGGCCAGAATATCGAAATGGAACTCGACGGTGCCAAAAATTTCTGCGTCCGGCAGAAAATGGACCTCAGTGCCGCGACTGCTGGTCTCGCCGACGATTTTCATCGGTGACGTTTCTACCCCATTCTGAATTTCGATTTCACGATCGACCACTTTGCCCCGATTGAAGGTCATCGCGTATTTCTTGCCATCACGGCGCACGATCAGCTTGAGCCATTCCGACAAACCATTGACGCACGACACACCCACGCCGTGCAAGCCACCCGACACCTTGTAGCTGTTCTGATTGAATTTGCCGCCGGCGTGCAGCACGGTCATGACGATTTCCGCTGCGGAACGCTTGGGCTCGTGCTTGTCGTCCATTTTGACGCCAACCGGAATGCCGCGTCCGTTATCGGAAATGGAAATCGAATTATCCGGGTGAATGATGACCTTGATGTCGTCGCACCAGCCTGCCAGCGCTTCGTCAATCGCGTTGTCCAGCACTTCGAACACCATGTGGTGCAAACCGGTGCCGTCGGAGGTGTCTCCGATGTACATTCCCGGACGTTTGCGCACCGCTTCCAGGCCTTCCAGCTGCTGGATGCTGTCTTCGTCATACCCACCATTGGAATCTTCTGGCAGTGCGCTATCTGGTTTGTCGCTCATGGTCTTCTCGCCCCGTGTGGGACATTCCTGTCAGTTGTTGCAGAGTGAAAGCTACTTTGCGTCTGGCCTAGATACGCATGGGCATGACAACGTACTTGAACCCGGCTTCGCTTTCGCTGGTTAGCAGCATGCTGCTGTTTGCATCGCCTAGCGACAAGGTAATCTCGTCGCTGTTCAAGGCACCCAGGCCGTCCAGCAAATAGGTGACATTGAACCCCACATCAAGCGGATCGCCGTTGTAGCTGACTTCAATTTCATCCGCTGCTTCTTCCTGCTCGTTATTGTTGCAGACGATGCCCAGCGTGTTCTCGCTCATCACCAGACGCACGCCGCGGAATTTCTCGTTCGATAGAATCGCCGCGCGCTGCAGGGCCTGGATCACGTTTTGACGATTGGCCTTGAGATGGCGCTGCTGGTTGACCGGTATCACCCGTTGATAGTCGGGAAACTTACCATCCACCACTTTGGTGACCAGTTCCGTTCCGGGCAACGTTATCGTGACCTGGTTCGCTCCGATGCGCAGTTCCACAGGGTCGTCCACATCTCCCAGCAGCTTGGACAGTTCCACCACGGTCTTGCGCGGAATAATCACTTCACGTGTTTCAGATTCCGTTTCCAGTTCGGTTTCTGCATAGCTCAAACGATGACCATCGGTGGCGACGACACGCAGTTGTTTTCCATCCAGAACCAGCAGCATGCCATTGAGGTAATAGCGAATATCCTGGCTGGCCATGGCGAACTGCACCAGTTGCAACAGGCGCTTCAAGGTTTTTTGCGGCAAGCGTATCGGTTCGCCCAGGCCCGCTCCGGTCTCAACACGCGGGAAATCTGCGGCCGGCAGGGTTTGCAAGGTGAAGCGGGATTTTCCTGCGCTTACGACAACCTGGCTGTCCTTGGTTTCGAGTTTGACCTTGGCCGTATCCGGCAAGGCTCGCACGATATCGAACAGCTTGCGCGCTGCGATGGTAATGGCGAAATCCTCGCCTCCTTCAGCACTTTCCTGCTGCGTGCTGATCTGCAATTCCAGATCGGTCGCCAGCAAGGTCAGCTTGCCCGCTTTTTTTTCCAGCAACAGGTTGGACAGTATCGGCAGCGTGTGACGTCGTTCGACTACGCCAACAACAGCCGAGAGAGAAGCCAGAAGTGCGTTGCGTTCGCTTTGTACTAATAGCATTTATATATTCCTGAGAATCATAATAAAGGCAGCCAAAATCTGGGGATAAGCCTTTTTGTTTAATTTAATCAACATCAACCATTCGTTATTGGGGTGTGGGTAACACCTTGGTACGCCGGTAGGATTGTGGACAGTTTTACCGTTCCTGTATTGCCTGCCGAGTTATCCCCATTTCACCCTCAGCCTGTCAGGCTTTGTAATAACACCAGATAATCACGACCGATATCCACTTCGGTTTCGCGCAACTCGGCTACTTTACGGCAAGCGTGTATGACTGTGGTGTGGTCGCGGCCACCAAAGGATTCCCCAATTTCTGGCAAGCTCTGATTGGTGAGTTCCTTGGACAAGGCCATGGCAATCTGGCGCGGACGGGCCAGATTACGCGTCCGTTTTTTAGAAAACATATCGGAAACCTTGATTTTATAAAAATCGGCGACGGTTTTCTGGATGTTTTCGATCGATACAATACGCGAGGTCGATGCGATAAGGTCGCGCAGCGCTTCTTTCACCAGTTCCAGGGTGATCGGTTTTTCATGAAAGCGCGAAAAGGCGATGACCCGTTTTAAAGCGCCTTCCAGCTCCCGCACGTTGGAGCGCACTTGTTTGGCAATGAAAAAGGCGACATTTTCTTCCAGCTTGGTGTTTTCGGCCTGTGCCTTGGCCAGCAAGATGGCGACCCGCATTTCCAGTTCAGGCGGTTCGACCGCTACGGTCAGTCCCCAGGCAAAGCGGGATTTTAGCCGGTCATCCAGTCCGGTGATTTCCTTGGGAAAAGTATCGCAGGTGATGACAATCTGTTTCTTGTTTTCAATCAATGAGTTGAACACGTAGAAAAACTCTTCCTGGGTGCGGTCTTTCTTTGCCAGGAACTGGATATCGTCAATTAATAACAGATCCAGCGACATGTAGCGACGCTTCAAGTCGTCAAACTGCTTGTTCAAATAGGCTTTGACCACGTCATCGACATAGTCGTTGGCATGGATGTAGCTGATGCGCGCGTCCGGATTGGCCTGACGTACCGTATTGCCGATGGCTTGAAGCAAATGGGTTTTACCCAGGCCAACGCCGCCATAAACAAAAAGCGGGTTGTATGCGGTACCGGGATTATCAGCAATTTGCAGCGCTGCAGCGCGCGCCAGCTGGTTGGCGCGACCCGAGACAAAGTTGTCAAAATTGAATCCCGGATTGATGCGCAGGCCCATTTGTGGTGCAGGAATTGAGGGGCTGGATGGCAATGAAGCAGGAAGCGAAACGGCAGAAGAAACCGGATTGGGGCGCGGGGCGGTGCTCTTTTTTCCCAAGGCATAGGTAATGGAAATCGGGCGGGCGTAAAACTCCAGCGCCCAGCCATCGATGTTTTCTGCAAATTTTTCCCGCACCCAGTCCATAACAAAATGGTTGGGGGCGAGTATCCGCACATCTCCACTCGCATCTTCAAACACCAGGGGTTTGATCCAGGTGCTGAATTGCTGTTGGGTCAGGTTGGCGCGAAAACGCTCTTGGCAAAGGTCCCAGAAGGAATCCATAGAAGAATAGGGGGGCGTGGAAAGCAGCATGGGATTAGAAGGCGGATCTTACTCTTCTTCGACGAGGTTATCCACAGGCCAGCGAGCCACAGGCCAGCCAAGCCGTGCTAAAACGAACTTGACATCTCCCCGCCAGGGCGGGTCTAATACGCGGTTTTTCAACAGATTTTTTGTGTTTGGCCGCCCTGCTTCAGGTGGGGAGGGGTCAGCGCCAGTCAGAAAGGACATGCCATGAAGCGCACCTATCAACCCTCGACCGTTCGTCGCAAGCGTACCCACGGCTTTCGTGCCCGCATGAAAACCAAGGCCGGCCGTGACATCATCAATGCACGTCGCGCCAAAGGCCGTACCCGTCTGGCTGTCTAATCAACACACATACAGACAAGGCGGGAAGCATACGCTTCCATGATGCGCGGCTGGTCAACAAGACGGATTTCGATCGGGTTTTTGCAGAAAACCAGCGGGCCCGGACGGATTTTTTAATGGTGATGGTGCGGCCCAATCAGGTGGGGCACCCCAGATTGGGCATGATCATTGCCAAGCGCTTGCTTGCGCGAGCGGTAGATCGTAACCGCGTAAAACGATGTATTCGTGAAAGCTTCCGGCAAGTTTTGCCGGAGTTGCCCGCCTGTGATTTTGTCGTTCGCCTGATTGCCAAGCCTGTTCCGGGAGAAGAGGCGCGCGATCTATCCCGTACATTCAAACGTGCGGGGCAGCGCGCCATGGCAAAATGGCCTGCTGCAGCGCCTGGCGATCTTGCCCCCACGCCGGATATTTCCTCTAACTAACAGCGTTCCGCTCCATGGATAATCAGCGACTGATTCTTTTCATTGTTTTTTCGTTCTCGCTGCTTTTATTGTGGGAGTCCTGGCAGGGTAAACACGCGCCCCCCCCCACGGCACCGACAGCCCAAAGCACACCCGCAGCAGGCAATGCACCCACGCCCAGTCAGGCATTGAACGCGCCCGCCGCGGCACCTGCGCAAGCCGGGTTTGCCAAGGGTGCCCGCGCGCTGGTGGAAACGGATGTGCTGCGAGCGACTATTGATGCTAATGGCGGAGATATACGCCAACTGGAGTTGCTGGCGTATCGCGAAACAGAAGATAAAAACAAGGTTTTCACACTGTTTGAAGAAACGCAGACGGCGCCTTATCTGGCACAAAGTGGCCTGGTCGGAAAAAACATGCCGACGCATCGCAGCCAGTATCAGTTGAATCCAGGGGCGTATCGACTGAGAGGCGGGGCGGTGCAAGTGGAGGTTCCGTTGGTGTGGACTGATCCCGAGACAGGTGTGCGGGTAGAAAAAACCTACATTTTCAAGCGCGGCAGTTATCAGATCACGGTTAGAACGCGTGTGATCAACGGAGGAACCCAGCCAATCGATCTGACGCCGTATTACCAGCTCACTCGCCATGGCGAAGCGCCGCGCGGTTCATCGTTCTTTTTGCACACCTACACCGGCCCGGCGTTTTATACGGACGCCAATAAATTCCAGAAAGTTTCATTTTCAGACATCCAGGAAGGCAAAGCGGAGTTTGAAAAAAAGGCAGACAATGGCTGGGTCGGAATGGTGCAACACCATTTTGTGTCGGCCTGGTTGCCCGAAAGCACAGTCAAGCGCGAGTATTACACGCGTTCTTTGGGTGATGGGCTGTATTCGGCGGGCGTGATTCTGGCAGAGGGCACGCTGGCACCCGGACAGCAGAAAACATTCACGATGCCCTTGTTTGCAGGACCCCAGATACAGGGTTTGCTGGAGAAAACCGCTCCAGGTCTGGATCTTTCCCGGGATTATGGCTGGCTGACGCCGTTGGCCTATCCGATTTTCTGGGTGCTGGACAAGATCGAGCGGCTCGTCGGCAACTGGGGCTGGGCCATCATTATCCTGACCGTTCTGCTCAAGCTGATGTTGTATCCGTTATCGGCGGCAGGTTACAAGTCGATGGCCAAAATGAAGAAGCTGACGCCGCGCCTGCAACAGCTCAAGGAAACCTTTGGTGATGATCGCGCCAAGCTGCATCAGGCCATGGCCGACATGTACAAGACCGAGAAGATCAATCCGCTCGGCGGGTGTTTGCCTATCCTGATCCAGATCCCGGTATTTATTGCGCTGTATTGGGTGTTGCTGGCCGCGGTGGAAATGCGTGGCGCACCATGGCTGGGCTGGATTACCGATCTGACGTCACCCGATCCCTGGTTTATCCTGCCGGTGATCATGGGCGTGACCTCGCTCTTGCAGGTCAAGCTGAACCCGCAGCCGATGGATCCGATGCAGGCCAAGATCATGATGATCATGCCGGTGGCGTTCACTGTGATGTTTGTGTTCTTCCCGGCTGGCTTGGTGCTCTACTGGGTGGTCAACAATATCCTGTCGATTGCGCAGCAGTGGGCGATCAACAAGCAGGTCGAGGGCGGTGGCAAAGCAGCCTCCGGCAAAGCCTGACCTGATTGCCGCTATCGCCACCGCGCCTGGCCGCGGTGGCGTGGGGGTGGTGCGGGTTTCGGGGGCGGACATCGAGCCGCTGGCGATGGCCATACTGGGGCGCGTTCCCGCAGCGCGCCACGCCACGTTCAGTCGGTTTCTGGATGCCAACGGCGAGATACTCGACGAAGGCATCGCACTTCACTTTGTTGCACCCCATTCCTTTACCGGCGAGCAGGTGCTCGAGTTGCAGGGGCACGGCGGTCCCGTGGTGCTCAATCTCATCTTGCAGCGTTGCGTCGAACTCGGCGCACGCCTGGCCGAGCCCGGCGAGTTTACGCGCCGCGCCTATCTCAATGGCAAGCTCGATCTGGCACAGGCCGAGGCGGTGGCCGATGTGATCGACGCCGCCTCGGGTAAGGCCGCGCGTTCGGCGGTGCGGTCCTTGTCCGGTGCGTTTTCCGCGCGAATCAGCGAGTTGGTGGAAGCGCTGATTCGTCTGCGGATGCTGGTGGAAGCGACGCTGGATTTTCCTGAAGAAGAAATCGATTTTCTGCGCGATGCCGATGCCTTTGGCCGACTGGACGCCATCGATGCCAGCTTGCAGGCGGTGCGCGCCCAGGCACGACAGGGCGCGTTGCTGCGCGAAGGGCTGACGGTGGTGCTGATCGGTCAGCCGAATGTGGGTAAATCCAGCCTGTTGAACCAGCTGGCCGGGTTTGAGGCGGCCATCGTCACCGAGATTGCCGGGACGACGCGCGATACCGTGCGCGAGGCGATCCAGATTCAGGGCGTGCCGCTGCACATCATCGATACCGCAGGCTTGCGTGAAACCGATGACGCGGTGGAAAAGCTCGGCATTGCGCGCACCTGGGCGGCCGTGGAAAAAGCGGATGTGGCCTTGTTGCTGGTGGATGCGGCCCATGGTTTGAGCGCGCATGAATCGACGATACTCGAGCGGCTTCCCGGCGTGAACCGGTTGACGATTCACAATAAAATTGATGTCACGGCAGAGGCGCCACGAGCGGTGGGCAATGAAATCTGGCTGTCCGCCAAGACCGGTGCAGGAGTGGACCTGTTGCGCGGCAAGCTGCTCGAGGCCGCGGGCTGGCAGGCCGCAGGAGAGGGGGCGTTCATGGCGCGGGCGCGACACCTGGATGCGCTGGCCCGTGGCGCGCGCCACTTGACGGCCGCTCGCGAATCAGCCGGGCAGCTCGAACTGTTTGCCGAGGAGTTGCGGTTGGCACAGGTCGCGCTGTCGGAGATCACCGGCGAGTTCACCGCCGACGATTTGCTGGGCGAAATTTTCAGCAAGTTCTGCATCGGAAAATAAAAAATGCTGTTGACCTGGCGCGGGATCGTTGACGAACTCAAGGCGCATCGCGCGCAGTTCCTGCAGGCCAATTTTATTGCCTTGCTGGCGGTGATTGCCGCCGTGCCCGTGCCTCTGCTGTTGCCGTTGATGGTGGACGAGGTGTTGTTGCATCATCCGGGCAAGATGGTCGCGACCATCGGCGCGTGGTTTCCGCAGGCGTGGCACGGTCCGGTGCTGTTCATCGGTGCGGCCCTGCTGCTGACGCTCGGGCTGCGGCTGACGGCGATTCTGCTCAACGTCTGGCAGGGCCGCACCTTCTCGTTGATGGCGAAGGCGGTGGTGTACCGTATCCGGGTACGCATGCTGTCGCGGCTGTCGCGTATCGCCTTGTCTGAATTCGAGACGGTGGGTGCAGGGCGGGTGACGTCGCATTTCGTGACCGACCTCAATGCCATCGATTCTTTTCTTGGTTCATCTATCTCCGGGCTGATCGTGTCGGTGCTGACGCTGGTTGGCGTGGCGTCGGTGCTGTTCTGGATGCACTGGCAACTGGCGCTGTTTATCCTGTTGCTGAACCCGGTGGTCATCCTGTTTTCGACCCGGCTGGGCAAGCGGGTAAAAGAACTGAAAAAGCACGAAAACCGTGCCTTCGAGGTATTCCAGGACTGCTTGTCCGAAACGCTGGATGCCCTGACGCAGATTCGGGCGATGAACCGCGAAAAGCATTATCTGGCACGGGTGACGGCCAAGGCAGGCGACATCCGCCGGCACGCGGCGGCATTTGCCTGGAAGTCGGACGCGCTGGGCCGGATCTCCTTCTTCGTGTTTCTAATTGGCTTCGATGCCTTTCGCGCCGGGGCGATGCTGATGGTGGTGTTTTCCGATCTCAGCATCGGCGAGATGCTGGCGGTGTTTGGTTACCTGTGGTTCATGATGACGCCGGTGCAGGAGCTGGTGAACATGCAATACAGCTGGTTTGCCGCCAATGCGGCGCTGGGGCGGATCAATGCCCTGCTCGGGCTGCATAGCGAACCGCAGCACCCGGCATTACGCAATCCCTTCGCCGGCCAGACCACCGTCGGCATCACGCTCGACCGGGTGAGTTTTGCCTACGCCGACGGCGAAATCGTGCTGGACGATGTCAGTCTGACGGTGGCGGCGGGCGAGAAGGTGGCGCTGGTGGGTGCCTCCGGCGGCGGCAAATCGACGCTGGTGCAGGCCTTGCTGGGCCTGTATCCGGTGAAATCCGGGCAGATTCAGTATGGCAGTGTGGCGGTCGATGAAATCGGCTGGGAAACGGTACGCGAGCATGTCGGTGTCGTGCTGCAACACCCGGTCCTGTTCAATGACAGCGTACGCGCCAACCTGACCCTGGGGCGCGATGCCGACGATGCCGCGTTGTGGCAGGCGCTGGAGATTGCCCAGCTTAAGGAGACCATTGCCGCATTGCCGCACGGGCTGGATACTGAGGTGGGGCGGCAGGGCGTGCGCCTGTCGGGCGGGCAGCGGCAACGGCTGGCGATTGCGCGCATGATTGTGGCCGACCCCCGGATTGTCATTCTGGACGAGGCCACATCGGCCCTGGATACCACGACCGAGCGGCAGCTTCATCAGGCGCTGGCCGGGTTTCTGGCCGGCCGCACCACGCTGATCATTGCCCACCGGCTCTCGGCGGTGAAGCAGGCCGACCGGATCCTGGTGTTTGAAAACGGCCGCGTGGTGGAGGAGGGCGATCATGCCGAGCTGATTGATCGCGGCGGCCTGTATCACAAGCTGTATCACCACCCCTGAAATAAGTACCAGAGCGTGGCTATACCAGCATTTTCTGATATACTTCGCGAAGTTGTGCATACAGCAGTGGGCAGGTTGGGTTTATCGCCGTGCCTCGGGACTGTTCTCACAGCCCCATCGTCTTCGACCTCTCTTTTGTGCCGTTGGTTGTTTTTCTGACCGACAGTGACAAGTCTTGTGGTTGGCGCCGATGTGATCGACGCGACCCGTTAGGCGCTTTCAAACGCCGCAAAATTCCGGTTCGTATTTTATGACCTGTCTGGCCTGATGCCAGGCCCAGGTTAGATTTGCGCGTTTGTGCGCACTAAAAAAGGTTAGACATGAGCTTTTCCGAATTGGGGTTAGATCCCCTTATCCTTAAATCCGTTTTGTCCGCAGGTTACGAAAACGCCACGCCGGTTCAGATGCAGGCGATTCCCGCCGCACTGGGCGGTGGCGATTTGCTGGTGTCATCGCACACCGGCAGCGGCAAGACCGCAGCATTTCTGCTGCCATCAATCCAGCGCCTGCTGGCTGAATCCACCGGCAAGGGCATGGGCCCACGCGTGCTGGTGCTGACCCCGACCCGCGAACTGGCGCTGCAAGTCGAAAAGGCTGCCATGACTTACGGCAAGGACATGCGCCGCTTCCGCACCGCCTGTCTGGTCGGTGGCTCGCCGTATGGCCTGCAGCTCAAGCGTTTGAGCCAGCCGGTTGATGTGGTGGTGGCGACCCCGGGTCGCCTGATCGACCATCTGGAGCGCGGCAAGATTGATTTTTCGCGCCTGGAAGTATTGGTGCTGGACGAAGCCGACCGCATGCTGGACATGGGCTTTGTCGATGACATCAAGTCGATCGCCGCACGCTGCCCGACAGAGCGCCAGACGCTGTTGTTCTCGGCGACGCTTGACGGCGTGGTGGGCAACCTGGCGCGCGAACTGACGCGTGACGCACAGCGCATTGAAATTGCAGCGGTGCCAGTACAGGAATCCAAGATTGAGCAGCGCATGCTGTTTGCTGACAACATGGACCACAAGAACCGCCTGCTCGACGCGTTGTTGCGTGACGTAGAGATGACCCAGGCCATCGTGTTTGCCTCGACCAAGCGCAGCACCGAGGAAATTTCGGATCTGCTGGCCGAAAGCGGCTTTGCCTCCGATGCCCTGCATGGTGACATGCAGCAGGGCCAGCGCAACCGTGCGCTGCAGCGCCTGCGCGAAGGCCGCACCAAGGTGCTGGTGGCGACGGACGTGGCTGCTCGCGGCATCGACGTGGCCGGTATCAGCCATGTTATCAACTTCGACTTGCCGCGTCAGGCGGAAGACTACGTTCACCGCATCGGCCGGACTGGCCGCGCTGGTCGTACCGGTATTGCGGTGAGCTTTGCCGGCATGCGCGAAGGCGGGCTGGTGAAAAACATCGAACGCTATACCGGCAATCGTATTGAAGTGCACACCCTGCCGGGGCTGGAGCCAACGCAGAAGCCGTCAGCCGGCCGCCCACCCGCAGGCCGCCCCGCTTCATCGGGTCGTCCGCGCAGCAACAATGGCCCGCGCCCCGGCTTTGGTGAGAAGCGTAGTTTCGGCGACCGCAGCGAGCCGCGTAGCTATGGCGATCGTCCGCCGCGCGGCGACAGCCGTGACAACCGCGATCGTGGCTACCGTGCCGACGCGCGTCCCAGCGGCGACCGTCCGGCCCCTCGTGGTGATGCGCCGCCGCGTGGCAACCGTTTTGATGGTGCACCGCGTACGCCGTATGGCGATCGTCCGCCGCGCAACGAAGGCTATCGTGGAGCTGAGTCGCGCGAGCCCAAGGCTGAAGTCAATGGCAACAGCGTTGAATACTGGGAAAAGCGCGAGCGCGAGGCGAAGGCCAAAGCAGCCGCTGCCCGTGGCAACAGTGCCCGTCCGGGTGGCAATTCTCGTTCCCCAGGCGGTCAGCCGCGCAGCTATGGCAGCGGCGACAATCGCGGTAACGGTAATGCTCGCGTAGGCGTGCGAGGCCGTTTCAAAGACTGATTGCTGGTAGGTCGTCGGTAAGCAAAAGGGGGTTTCACGTGAAACCCCCTTTTTTCGTCTGTGCTTTGCGTAAAGGAGAAGGGGCTGCCCGCTTATTGGTTGGCGGTCTGGGTCTTTTGGGTGAAGCGGACACTGGCGACCAGGGCATCGAAGTCGGCGAGCCCGCGCTGAAAATAAACGATAGCGGGTGCTTCATACTGAATCGACAAGCGGCCTTTGGTGTCGACCAGTGCAACCATCACACGCTCGATCGGTAGTCCGCGGTCATTCTTGAAGCGGATGTGTACGCGCACCGCCGGTTTGCCGCCTAGCATCACCGGGACATTGGAGAGCACCTGAAGGTTGGCGGTGGACTCGCTGCTTTTCCATTCGGCAATGGCGAGTTCGGCCACTTCGTGCGGCAGCATGTCGGCACGGGTTTCACGCTTGGTGCGTGGCAGCTTGCGGTCATGCGGCTGGCGATTGACGACGATGTAATTCAGCGCGGGGCCGTCACGGGTGACAAACAGGTCATTGGTATCGGCGGTGCGTTTGACCCAGCCGAGTGGCAGGTCCAGGGTGTAATCGTTGTGTCTGGATTCGTTACGGCTGCCGGGGTCGACGCGCGTCCAGGGCGTGCAGGCGGCCAGGCTGATGAGCAGCAGGCTGATGGCCAGGCGGTGGTACAGGGTCATGGGGACTTTCCGTGGGGGTGTCGTGCCGGCATGTGTCGTCATGGCGCGTCCTGCCGGGCGGCGTCGGCGGGGGCGGGTTGGTCGAGGGCGGCCAGATAAAACTCGATGTGTCCCCGGTCTTCCGCAGTGGGCGCCAGCTCCAGATAGCGCTTAAGCAGGATGCGGGCGCGCGCTTTGTCGCCGCGTTTGTAAGCCAGCAGGCCAAGTGCGCGATGGGTGGGCGCAAACCCCGGGGCCGTCTCGATGACGCTGTTGAATTCACGCTCGGCCGTGACCAGGTCGCCTTCCTCGTTACGCAGGCGGTAGGCTTCGCCCAGGTAATACGAGGCTTCCGGTGGGTATTCCCGCCGGATTTCGGGTTTGGACAACACCAGAATGATCTGCTTGTAGCGGTAGGCAGCCAGGTCGGCGGCCAGCGAGGCCAGCCGTAGTTGGGCCGTGGTTCCGATAAAGCGCTCGCGGGCGATCTCGCCACTGTTCGTGTCCTTTACCAACTCGGTAAAGTTGTCGATGCGCTCCTGCAGTTTGGGGTGGCTGGCAAAAAAGAACGGCTCCTTGATGTTGGCAGCCTTGATCTCGGCCTGCAGGTGTTCAAACGTGCGGATGCTTTCGCGCGGGGCATAGCCGGCGGCGATCAGGCGCTGGTAACCGATTTCGTCGGCTTCGCGCTCGTGCTCGCGCGAAAATCCAAACATCGACGACAGGGCAACGATGTCGCCCATTAGCGGCACGCCGAGCATGCTCACGACCAGCGCGAACGCGGCAGCATTGCGGATCCGCTCGGCCTGCTGCAGGGAGTGGCGATGGGTAAAGTGCGCGCCTTCGTGTGCCAGCACAGTGGCCAGCTGGGCTTCGTTTTCGAAGCGGGCGACCAGTCCGGCGTTCACATACACACTGCCATTGGGCAGGGCAAAGGCGTTGATATGCTGGGCGTTCAGCAGCTGGACACGGAGTCGACCCTTGAATTCGGGGTAGAGCCGGTCCATGATGCCCTGCAGATAGGCTGTGAGCGCAGGGTCGGCGTTGACTTTACCGGCACGCTGCAGCGAACGGTCGAAATCGTCGGCCTCCTGCCACAGGCTTTTTTCACTGTTGGCCAACTCACGTGTTTCAGCGCTGCTGGCCCACGGGAGCACGTCGTTGGCGTGTGCGGGTTTCGCCAGGGCACAGGCCAGCGCCACGATCAATTGGCGCTTCATCGCGGCCCCGGGTAGGTTTGGTAGAGCGCGCGCATCAGGTCATCGACATCATTTGGGTTACGCGAGTCCATGCTGCTGCTGGAGTCAAAGCTCATCCATTGCACGTCGCCGGTTTTGAGGTCGACCAGTCCGGCGGTTATGAACGATTGGCCCAGCGGCATGACGATGCCCAGCACCAACCCGGTAAAAAAAGCGGCTTTGCGGCCGCCGGAGGAAATATAGTCCGAGCCGAGCACGATCAGCGCGGCATCGGCACCCGTTTGCTCGCGCAGAAAGGCGAGGCCGGGGCCGATGGTGTAGTCGAATTCGTTTTTCTTGTGCGCCCAGGCGCTTTGTTCGCCCCGGCCATAGACGAACACGGACTGCGCAACGCGGTCATACAGGCCAATGTGGGCGTCAAGCTGCTCGATGTCGAGTGACTCGGGCCGGGGCGCGGGTACCAGTTCGAACAGGCGGGTGTCATGCGCCAGCCGGGCGGCCGCGGACGAGAGGTTGTCGCGTGCGGCGGCTTCCCAGTCAGCCATGCGGGTGGGGACGCCGCCCGCCGACAGTTCGAATACGAAGACCTGAGGCGGCAGCAGCACCACCTTTTTCGGGCGGGTGTCGAGGTTTTGCATCAAGGCCGGGTTGACCGCGCTCATGGCGGCAAGCGCAGGCGTTGCCATTACACTAGAGACACCCAGTATTACTGCACACACGATTAGTCGCATCATGCAAAACTCCAGAAAGAGCTTCCACCCTAGGGTAAAGCCACAAGCCGGTCAACAGCGCGCCATTCCACCATGGAGTTGGGTGGGTGAGCGCGGGCTGCGGGTGGTGACGGAAGAGGCCACCCTGGCACGCTACTCGGCGCTGGTTTCCCGGAGGTTTGTGGAATTAGAAGACATTATCCCTGCAGATGGCAGCATTTTGCTGATTTTGAAAAGCGGTGCGGAACCCTCGGCCGAATTGCAGTTGGCGCTGGGCGCCCCCTTGCCTGACGCCCCGCTCACATCAGGGGTGTTGCATGAAATCCCCATTGTTTACGGTGGAGTATCCGGCCCGGACCTGAAGGCGATGGCCCGGCGGGCGGGCATGAGCGAGCCGGACTACGCTAATAAGCACGCGGCAGCGGAGTACATCGTTGCTTTCCTCGGCTTTCAGCCCGGATTTCCCTATTTGCGTGGTCTGCCAAATGCGATGCATGCGCCGCG